>NZ_JBFBEZ010000033.1:0-89586 GCF_040701725.1 Streptomyces sp. NPDC093109 | reverse complement strand
TGTTCTACGGGCCGGGCGCCGAGGGCTACACCGACTACCCCTCCCTCGAAACGGCTTGAGGCCCACGGTCACGCCTGTCCGTGCGGCAGCCCCACTCACCCATGGACAGGCGGCCCGACCGTCGACACCGTGCCCGCCCCTCCGAACCCGCGGTCACACCGGCGATCACCGGCTCCAGGACCCGTCGGGTCCATCAGGGCGTTGAAGGGCCGCAGGCTCCTGGTCAGCAGCCTGCGTTCGGTGACTTCGTCGACACCAGCCGACACACCATCGGCACCTGACCGCGGACCCTGGTACGGCTGAAGGGGTTGGACTATCCGTTGTGTGCTTCGAGCTCGGTCGCCAGCGTCTGTTGGGTGGCCGCCCACGACGCCAGGAGCGCCAAATTGTCAGCGGTCGGTGTGCCCGCGGGTGCGGTGTAGATGTTGAGGTGCAGGCCGGGTTCGGCGGGCAGTTCCAGGGATTCGACGTCCAAGTCGAGCCGGCCCACGATCGGATGGTGCATACGCTTGCGGCCGGACCGGTGCAGCCGCACGTCCTGAGATGCCCACCGCTGCCGAAACAGCTCACTGCACGTTGACAGTTCGCCGACCAGGGCGATCAGTTCCTCGTCGTGCGGATTGCGGCCGGCTGCCATGCGCAGCTTCGCGGCCGCGTCACCGGCAACCTGGTCGTAGTCGACAAAGAAATGTCTGGCCGTCGCGGGGTTCAGATAGACGAACCGCGCTATGTTCGCGGGCCGTCGCGGGTCAGCCAGCACCGGTGAATACAGCGCGCGAGCGAGTTGGTTCATGGCGCGCACGTCATAACGGCCGTTACCGATCCAGGCCGGCGCACCGGAGATCGCGTCGAGCACCTGCTGCAGCGTCGAGCGCACCGCCACGGCGGGCCTGCGCCGGCGTGGGCCGCGGGGCGCCCTCGATTGGCGCGCGAGGTGGAACAGGTGGTCGCGCTCGGCTTCGTCGAGCTGCAAGGCAGAGGCCAACGCCTCGAGCACGCCGTCGGAGGCACCGGCGAGGCTGCCGCGCTCCAGGCGTACGTAGTAGTCGACCGATACCCCCGCCAGTAGCGCGACCTCCTCGCGGCGCAGACCTTTGACCCGGCGGTTGCCGCCGTAAGCGGGCAGGCCCGTCTGCTCAGGTGTGATGCGGGCGCGACGTGAGCTGAGAAACTCCAGGATCTCGGTGCGTAGATCCATCGCGGTCATCTCCTCACCGTAAGCCCGTCCCGCACTCTAATGGATACCCGATGCGGTCGTTGCGGTACCGCCGTCCACCGGGATGATGGCGCCCGTGAGGTAGGACCCGGCCCGGCTGGCGAGAAACACGGCGGCACCCGCCATGTCGTCGGCGCGGCCGAGCCGGCGCAGAGGGGCCGACGCCGCGATCGTGTCGCCGATGGCATCGAGCGTGGACGCCATCATCTGCGACGGGAACACTCCCGGTGCTACCGCGTTCACCGTGATGTGCTGTGGGCCCAGCTCCCTGGCAAGTACCCTGGTGAGTTGATGGAGTGCCGCTTTGCTGCTGGCGTACGAGTAGTTGGGCGACGGGGCGACGTGGATGGCGGCGATGCTGCCGATGTTGATGATCCGTGCGGGATCATCGGCGGTGCCCGCCTTGCGAAGTGCCGGGAGCAGTGCCTGCACCAGCCAGAACGGCGACTTGAGGTTGAGGTCGAGCACGGCATCCCAGGCCTCGTCCGGGAACGTCTCCAGCGGCTCGCGCCGCATCGCTCCCGCGTTGTTGACAAGGATGTCCAGGCGTTCCGAGTCGGCCTGGACAAGATCAGCGAGGCGCTGACACTCGTCGTGCCTGGACAGGTCGGCGGGAATTGCTCGCACGTCGCCGAATTCGGACAGCAGACGCTGTGCCTCCGCGCACGTGTCTGCGTTGCGTGAGCTGATGACGACGCGGGCGCCCGCCTGGAGAAGGCCGCGCGCTATCATCATCCCAATACCTTTGGTGCCGCCAGTGACAAGGGCGTACTTTCCCCTCAGGTCGAAAAGTCCTGTGTGAGTGGTGAACTGGTTCTCCGCCATTGGTCTCCGTCTTTTCTGTCGTAAAAGAATGCGCCGACACGGTCGCTTATTCGGGCAGCTGAATTGAATTGGTGTCGGCGTTTTCGACTCCGCCAGGTTGACAGGCGTGTGGAATTTCGGGGAGACCCTTGTGATACAGGTACTGTCAGAACCCCCTTCCCCGGTGCGCTGAGTCAGGATCACCCCGGCTTGATGCCCGTGGATGGTTCACCCAGAAACGAAGGAGATGCCGGCGACGCTCCAGGCCCGTCGGATCCTTCCGTTCTGCGGCAGGAAGCTGCCGTCCCGGCGGGCGGCCACGGCTCTCTGGATCTGCGCACCGCTGCGGCGAATACACCCGTTCAGGGACAGCGGACGGGCGGTCGCCGTTCATACCGTTCTTGGTGTCACCCCGGCGAGATGAACCGCGGGGTCCAGGACGAAGGAGTCAGCGTGAGCGGCCTGATTGTTCGGAAGACATTCGCCCAGATCGAAGAGATCCGGTCCGTGGCGGGCGAAGGCGACGAGGGCGGCCCGCTGCGCAAGGTGGCGGTGTGCGCGGTGGTCCGTAACCCCTTCGCGGGGCAGGGATACGTCGCCGACCTCTCCCGGATCGTCGAGGGCTCGGACGAGATCGGTACCTACCTCGGGGAGGAAGCGGTCCGCCTGCTCGGCTCGGCTCCGGAGAGCTACGGGAAGGGCGGCCTGGTCGGCACCTCCGGTGAGCAGGAGCACATCAATGCCGCCGTCACCTCGACGTTCGGCAACGCCCTGCGCAAGGCGATCGGCGGTGGCGAGGCCTGGATCACGTCCGTCACCAAGTCCTCCGGCACGGATGCCACGATCGACGTACCGCTCGCCTTCAAGGACGAGATCTGGGTACGCAGCCACTACGACGCCATGACGGTGCACATCCCCGACGCTCCGCACCCCGACGAACTGGTGATCATCGCGGTGGTCGCCAACCGCGGGCGGATCAACGCGCGTGTGGGCGGGCTGACGAAGGCCGAGGCGCAGGCGCGGGTGACGTCATGAGCACCCTCGCCGTCGTCGGCGCCGGCACGGTGTTCTCCGGTGACCACCGCAGTCCGCTGATCGCCGACGCGGACACCGTGGTCAGTGAGCACGGGGTGATTGTCGCGGTCGGCCGGCGCGACGATCTCGCCGGACTCGTCGAGACCGCCGAGGTGGTGATCGACGCGAACGGATCGACCGTCGCCCCCGGTCTCATCGACTCGCACTGTCACGTCGTCCTGGGGGACTACACACCGCGGCAGAAGACGGTGGACTTCCTCGCCAGTTACGTGCACGGCGGCATCACCAGCGTGGTGTCCCCGGGCGAGATCCACGCCCAGGGCCGCCCGCACGACGCCACGGGCGTCAAGGCGCTCGCCATCGCCGCGATGTCCTGCTTCAGGAACTTCCACCCCGGCGGCATGACCGTTCACGCCGGTTCCGTGGTGCTGGAACCCACCCTGACCGACGACGACTTCGCCGACCTGGAGAAGGCCGGCGTGCGGCTGGCCAAGTTCGGGTTCGGACTGTACGAGGACCCCGCCGACGGCTACGACCAGGTGCGCTCGGCCCAGGCGCACGGCATCACCGTGATGTGCCACTCCGGCGGCGCCAGCATCCCCGGAAGCAAGCCGATCACGCCTGACCACCTGCTCCACCTCGCTCCCGACGTGTGCGGGCATGTGAACGGCGGCCCGACCTCACTGCCGGTCGAGGGCGTCGACAAGATTATCGAAGAGACGTCGATGGCGTTGCAGCTCGTACAGGCGGGCAATCTCCGGTCGGCGGTCCGCATCATTCGCAAGTGCCACGAGGAAGGCCGTTTCGATCGCATCGTCATCGGCTCGGACACCCCGACCGGTACCGGTGTGATGCCGCTGGGCGTCATCAAGACCGTGGCAGAGCTCTCCTCGCTCTCCGGTATCGATCCCGCACGGATATGGGCCGCGGCCACCGGCAACAACGCCCGGACGTGGGACCTGCCCGCGGGATTCATCGCCCCCGGAGCGGCAGCCGACCTGGTGGTCATGGACGCCCCCTGGGGATCCACCGCCTCCGACGCGATCGGGGCCCTCGCCATCGGCGACATCCCCGGTATCACGGCGGTCGTCACCCAAGGCGTCCTTCGTAACCTGACCAGCCGCAACACACCGCGTGCCGCCCGCCTCGTCGACGTCACCCCGCCGATGCCGCACCTGTCCGCCGCCGGCCACTAGGCCGCATCACAAGCAATCAGGGAGCGTGTCATGTCCCTCCACGTCATCTTCGAATCGGCCAAGTGCCAGGGGTACGCCAACTGTCTGATCGAAGCGCCCGAACTCTGGGACTTCGACGAGGACAACAACACCGCCGTGCTGCGGCTGGAGAACCCCCACGACGCCCTGCGTGCCCACGCCGAGGCCTCGGCACGCTGCTGCCCGGCCCAGGCCATACGCGTGGAGGGCCCGGCATGAACCGTGTCGTGGTCGTCGGAGCCTCCCTGGCCGGAGTCAGCGCCATCGACTCTCTACGGGAGCGCGGTTTCCGAGGGGACATCGTCCTCGTCGGTGCGGAGGACCGGCTTCCCTACACCCGGCCCCCGCTGTCCAAGGACGCTCTTGCCGCAGGGCTGAGCGAACCGGCGCTGCGCCTGCGGGAGAGGGAGTGGTTCGACGAGAGAGGCGTCACACTGCAACTCGGAGAGGCGGCCACCGCCCTCGACACCCGTGATCGCCGGCTCTGGCTCGGTTCCGAGACGTCCATCGCCTACGACGGTCTGGTCATCGCCACCGGATCGATATCGCGCCGGATGCCCATGACCCTGTCCATGCCGACCGCGCACACCCTCAGAACCTACGACGATGCGCGACTGCTGCGTCAGGCACTGCGGCGTGGCGGTCACCTGGTAGTGATCGGCGCCGGGTTCATCGGCCTGGAGACAGCGGCCACGGCTCGCACCCTCGGCCTGGATGTCACCGTCGTCGACGTCATGCCGACCCCCATGTACCGGTTCGGAGAACAGGTCGGGGTCTGGTACGCCGATCTGCATGAGCGTCACGGAGTCCGGATCCTCTGTTCCACCGGGGTCGACTCACTGCGTGCGGCCGGCGACCGCGCCCACGTGGTGCTCGACACGGGGGAGACCCTGACCGCCGACACGCTCCTCGTGGGTGTCGGCGGCATACCGGCCACGGCCTGGCTGACGGGTTCGGCGGTCGGCTTCGCCGACGGTGTGCGCTGCGAGCCGGACCTGTCCACCGGTGTCCCGGGCGTGGTCGCGGCGGGGGACATCGCACGCTGGCACAACAAGGCCTTCGACGAGACCATGCGCGTCGAGCACTGGACCAACGCCGTCGAACAGGGCGGGCACGCGGCGGGAACGCTGCTGGGCGAGCGCGCCCCCTTCGAGTCCGTCCCCTACTTCTGGACCGACCAGTTCGAAGCGAAGCTGCGCTGCGTCGGACGGGTCTCCCCGGAGGACGACATCGCCGTACTGCGCCGGGACGAGAAGTCGCTCGTGGCCGCCTACGGACGCGACGGCACCATCCGCGGAGCGGTCTGCGTCAACGCCCCCCGACAACTGGCCACTCTGCGCGCTGCCATCGCGGAGCGCGCGGACTTCCGCGAGATCACCGGTACCACCCCGGCTACCACAACGTCCTGACCCATCCTCTGCGAAGGAAGCCCGATGACCCAGTCGTCTGTCGCCGCCAACCGCGACGCCCTCTCCACCATCGAACTCTTCCCCCAGGACGAGGACTGGTCACTGCAGACCATGCGTCTCCTGGCCCAGGTCGCCGTCGGCGGCTCCGACCTGTTCGAGTGTGCCCGTACGGCCGCCCGCATCGGCCGTACCACCACCGACGGCGAAGTGTGGCAGAAGGAATGGAGCCGCACCGCACAGGAGGTCGCCGCCGCGGCCGAAGCCGCTCTCGCCGAGGGCAACATCACCACCGCGCGCCGGGCGTTCATGCGCTCCTGCGGCTACTGGCGTCACTCGGAGTTCTTCCTCAACTCCGAAGACCCGCGCCGTGAACTCGCGTACCTCAGTGGCACCAAGAACTTCCAGCGCGCCGTCGAGCTCTCCGACGGTCTCGTCGAGCGCATCAGGGTGCCCTTCGAGGGCATCACCATGGACGGCTACATCGTGCGCCCCGACAACTCCGGGAAGCGCCGGCCCACCGTCCTGTTCCTCGGCGGCGCCGACTCCTGGGCCGAAGAGCTCTACTTCATGGGCGGGACCGAGTTCCCCTCCCGTGACATGAACGTGGTCATGGTCGACACCCCCGGCCGCGGCAGCTCGCTGCGCTTCAAGAAGCTGTTCAGCCGCCCCGACTACGAAGTCCCCGTCGCCGCCGTCCTCGACTTCCTCCAGCAGCGTGACGACGTCGACGCCGACCGCATCGGCGTGGCGGGCGTCAGCTTCGGCGGCTACTACGCCCCGCGAGCCGCCGCCTTCGAACCCCGCATCAAGGCCGTAGCCGCCTGGTGCGGCACATGGAGCATCCTCACGGACTTCTACGAGTTCTACCCGCCGCTCCAGCAGCAGTTGCAGTGGCTGTCGGGCTCCAAGGACGACGCCGAGGCCCGGGAGAAGCTGGCCGCCTTCACCCTCGACGGCGTCGCCGACAAGCTGTCCATCCCCGTGTACGTCATGCACGGTACCGACGACATCATCATGGACATCGCCGGCGCCCGCCGCTTCGTCGAGGCCCTGACCACCAAGGACGTCACCGTCGACATCTACGACGGCGCCGGTTCGCTGCACTGCAGCTACGACTACTTCTCCGTGGCCACCGCCCGCGTGGCGGACTGGTTCCTCCACAAGCTCGACGCCGGCCGCGCGAGCGCCTGAGCACACCCCGGAGGCGACGTCGTGTACGAGATCCACCAGCTCCTCTGGGACATCCGCCGCGATCCAGAGGTGAAGAAGGCTTACCGGGCCGACCCCGACGCCGTCCTCGACTCCTACGGCATCGAGGACACATACCGGCAGTGGATGAAGGACCTCGACTTCAAGGCCCTGTACGAGAGCGGCATCAACCCCTACCTGCTCTACTTCTGCGCCATTCAGCTCCAGGTCGACCGAGCCCAGTACTACGCCCAGATTCGAGGGGAGACGCAACGATGAGCGGTAACGGACGCATCGTGGGGGTCTTCGCCGCCTCCCACTCACCGGGCATCACCGGCTGGCCCGAACGGGTTCCCACCGATGTCCGCGCCACTGTGGAAGGCGCCTATGCCGAGGTGCGCACGCGGATCGAAGAGCTGCGGCCCGACGCCGTCATCGCTGTCTCGGTGGAGCACTTCACCAACTTCGGCCTCGGCAACCTGCCGGCCTTCGCGATCGCCATGGCCAAGTCCTACCTGGGACCGACCACCGCGGAAATGGCCGCCTTCCTCAACGTCGAACAGCACCAGTACGCCGGTCACGCGGATCTGGGCCGCCACCTGTACGCCCACGCTCTGGGGGCGGAGTTCGACCCGGCCCTGGTCGAAGGCGGTCTGGAGTTCGACGAGAACTTCTGTGTCCCGCTCAAGCATCTCGACCCGGACTCGAAGTACCCGCTCGTGCCGGTCATCGTCAACGGAGTCAATCCGCCCTGGCCCACCCCCAAGCGGTGCTACGACCTGGGCCGGATGATCCGGGACGCGGTCGAGGCCCAGAGCTTCGCCCCGCGGGTCGTGGTACTGGCGACCGGAGGCCTCTCGCACTGGGTGGGCCTGCCGGAATCCGGCTCCATCAACGAGGAGTTCGACCGCGACTTCATCGCCCGCCTCGAGTCCGGAGACCCCGGGCGCCTGACGGACTACACCCAGGACACCATCGACGCGGCCGGCAACGGAGCGCACGAGATCCGTACCTGGCTGGCGGCGGCGGGTGCCGCCGGAACCGGCTTCGACGTCCTGGCCTACGAACCCGTGCCCGAGTGGCTCACGGGCACCGCGGTCGCAGCCGCCCGGCTGTGAGACACCGTTCCCACCCCTCTCTTCAAGGAGAAACCCCATGAGCAAGCTGCCCAAGGTCACCGGTCGCGACATGCGGGGTGTGATGGCCTACCCGCCCACCCCCGCACTGCCGGGCGCCGAGCGCGTCGACGCCATCGACACGGTCGACCTTCAGGAGACCGAGCGCATGATCGGTGCCCTGATCCGTGACGGCGTCGACGCCATCGCCCTCAACGGCACGCTCGGCGAGATGGCGACCCTCACCCTGGAGGAGTGGAAGGCCTTCGCCGCCTGCGCGGCCGAGACCGCCCGGGCCATCGACCCCGACTTTCCCCTCTTCATCGGAGCCACCACGCTCAACACCCGGGACACGGTGTCCCGGATGAAGTTCCTGGCCGACCTCGGTGTCACCGGCACACTGCTGGGCCGTCCCATGTGGGGCGAGATGGTCGCCCCGGTGATGGACCGCTTCTACCGCGACGTGGCCGGCGCGGTGCCGGAACTCGCCATCGTCGTGTACGACAACACCGCGGCCTTCCGCGGGATCATCCCCCGGAGTGTGTACAAGACCCTCGTCGAGCTGCCGCAGGTCGTCGC
Source organism: Streptomyces sp. NPDC093109 (assembly GCF_040701725.1). Classification (NCBI taxonomy): domain Bacteria; kingdom Bacillati; phylum Actinomycetota; class Actinomycetes; order Kitasatosporales; family Streptomycetaceae; genus Streptomyces; species Streptomyces sp. NPDC093109. The sequence goes on along the minus strand of NZ_JBFBEZ010000033.1, from coordinate 81,026 downwards.
CGTCAAGTACGCCGGAGGCGCCTCCGTCGGCTTCCGCTACCACAACGACATGGCCCACACCGGCACCAGCTTCCCGCTGATGGCGATCGAGACGGACTGGTTCCCGGCCTGGGAGCTGTACGGCGAGGAGCTCGTCGGCATGGCCTGGTCCTCCACCACGGCCATGGGTCCCGGCCCGGTCCTGGAGCTGCGCGACGCGCTCCAGCAGGGCCGCACCGACGACGCCCGCTGGCTGACCGAGCGGCTGCGCTGGGCCCACGAGCCCTTCCTGGTGGGCCAGGACTTCATGGAGTTCGCCAAGTACAACATCCCGCTCGAGAAGATCCGGGTGAACGGCGCCGGCTACATCAATGTCGGCAAGTGCCGTCCGCCCTACACCGAGGACCTCGTCCCCGACGTACACGTCCGGACGACGGGCCAGCACGTCGAGCGTTACGCGCAGGTCAAGACCGAGATCGAGAAGCGGTTCGGGCCGCGTACGCCGAAGCACCAGGGATGACCGATGACACCACAGGCGGAGCAGCAGCAGCTGGATGCCTGGGTTGAGAACACCCGGGTGGGGATCACCGCCGGCCGGTTCCCCGCCCGGGCGTTCAACGACCAGGCCGTGTACGACCTAGAGCAGGAACGCCTGTTCTCCAAGGCGTGGTGCTTCCTCGCGCACGAGAGCGAGATTCCGGCACCCGGTGACTACGTCACCCGCAAGATCGGCAACAACAACCTCATCGTCGCCCGGGACGAGCACGGCGAGATCCACGCCAGCTTGAACATGTGCCGGCACCGCGGCAACGTGATGTGCAAGTCCGAGATGGGCAACGCCTCGCACTTCCGGTGCTCGTACCACGGGTGGACGTACAAGAACTCGGGCGAACTCATCGGAGTGCCCTACATGAAGGAGGGCTACGAGGGCCAACTCAAGCGCAAGGACTGGGGGTTGGTCGGCGTTCGCGTCGACAGCTACGAGGGCCTCGTCTTCGGGACGCTCGATCCCCGGGCCTCCACGCTCGACGAGTACCTCGGCGACTTCCGCTTCTACCTCGACCTCTACCTCAAGCACGGCTTCGGCGGCGTCGAGGTGCATGGGCCGCCGGACCACTGGGTCGCCGACACGGACTGGAAGATCTGCGCCGAGAACTTCGCCGGCGACGGCTACCACACCCCTGTGGCCCATCAGTGGGGCTTCAACCTGGGCTACTTCCCCTCATCCGGGTCCACGCACAGCCAGGGCTGGGCCGCCAGTGTTCCCGGCAAGGGGCACGGCATCGGGCTGGGGCACAGCCCCGGCTTCCCGGCCTTCGGCGGGTTTCCCGGCGAACTGGTCGAGGAGATGAAACAGACGCTGACGCCCGAGCAGGTCGAGGTCTTCGCCAAGACCCGCACGGCTGTCGGCACGGTCTTCCCGAACCTCTCCTTCCTCATGCAGCCCTTCAGCCTGGTGCCAGGCGAGCCGGGAGTCCGCTTCGTCACCATGCGTCTCTACCACCCGGCCGGCCCCGGACGCATGGAGATGTACTCCTGGTGCCTCGTGCCCAGGAACGCCTCGGAGGAGTACAAGGCGGAGGCGTACCGCGCCTACACCCTGGCCTTCGGACAGGCCGGGACCTTCGAGCAGGACGACTTCGAGAACTGGACCAAGGTCACCCAGTCCGCCGGGGCGACCATGGTCAAGGACCTCGACTTTCCCTACGTCATGGGCATGCGGAGTGAGCCCGACCCCGAGTTCGCCGGTCCCGGCCATGTCGTCACGCCCTACGTCAACGACACCAATTTCCGGAACCTGTGGACCCGCTGGGGCGACTACCTGGCAGGGGAGGCGTGATGGGCGACCGCATTCCCGTGAACCGCACCACGGTGGCCGAGATCCAGGAGTTCCTGTACCGCGAGGCGCTCGCCCTCGACGAGCGGCGGTTCCGCGACTGGCTGGCCATGCTCACCGACGACATCACCTACGAGGTGCCGGTCAGAGTGACCCGTGAGGCCCAGGCCGACTGGGAACTGGCCCCCACCTCGCGCATCTTCGACGACGACCGGCAGACGCTCGAAGTACGCGTGCGGCGGCTGGAGACCGATTTCGCCTGGGCCGAGCAGCCGCCCTCCCGCACCCGTCACTACGTCACCAACGTGATCGTCGATGCCACGGACCTGCCGGACGAGTACCTCGTGCACTCCAACTGCTTCATCTACCGGAGCCGAGGAGACAGTCCGACGCCCAGTTTCTACTCGCTGTCCAGGAAGGACACCGTCCGCAGGGAAGCCGACGGATGGCGGCTCGCGCGCAGGTGGGCGGCGTTCGATCAGGCGCTGATCAACGCGCACAACCTGTCCATCTTCGTCTAGTGCCCCGCACTGATCAGGAGGCCATGGTGGACACGTCGAGCCACACGCCGAACATCGAACGCCCGGACATCGGAGAAGAGTCCCACTACCCCGAAGGGCCGGGAAACGACGGGCCGGTCATCATCGCGAACGAGTTCGCGGACGTGGTCATCCGCAAGGTGGCGACCAGGAACGGCATGCGCCTGGACATCTGGTCGCCCCGCCGGGGCACCCGCGTTCTGCTGGACGCCGTGGCCCTGGACTGCCTCAGCTTCCAGGAGCCCGACTTCATCACCGAGATGCTGGCCAGGAGGCCCGCACCATGAGCGGGCGCCTGGAAGGGATGCGTGTTCTCGTTGTCGGAGGCGGCGCCGGCATCGGCAAGGGCGCCGCGATCGCCTACGTGGAGGAGGGCGCGGTCGTCACCGTGGTCGAACGGTCGGAGCGGCACGCTGAAGCGCTCCGACGGGAGGCCAGGGGCAGACCGCTGGAGGTGGTCGTCGGAGATGCGACTGCTCCTGCCGTGCTCTACCAAGCGCTGTCGCAGGCCATCAGCACGACCGGCGGGCTCGACCATCTCACCTGCTGCGTAGGCGTGTTCGACCACTACGCCTCGCTGCGCGAGCTGTCCGTGGACGAGCTCGTCAAGGCGGCCGAGGAGATCTGGCGGGTGAACGTCCTGGCCACGCTCGTCGCCGTCCGGATCGCCTGGCCGGCACTCCACGAGGCCGGCGGCTCCGTCACCCTGACCCTGTCGGAGTCGGCGTTCCATCCAGTGGGCGGCGGCGTGCTGTACGGAAGCTCCAAGTGGGCCCTTCGGGGGGCCGTACAGCACCTGGCGGCCGACCTGGCTCCGTCCGTCCGTGTCAACGGAGTGGCTCCCGGCGGCACCAGCGGCACGGGTTTCTCCGGCCTCGCCGCACTCGGGGAGAGCGAGTCGTCGGTCGGTTCGGTCACCGGCAGGGACGAGCGGATCGCCGCGGGCACCATGCTCGGGGTGACACCCTCACCGGCCGACCACGCCGGGGCCTACGTATACCTCGCCGATCCGGGAGCCTCCCGGGTGGTGACCGGCACAGTCATCAACAGCGACGGCGGGCGCGCTCTGCGATAGCGCGCACCGGCACCGGGCGCGGTTCCCTGACGGGGAGGCCGGGGTGGGCCGAAGAGCAGGGCGGGTGGAGACCTTAAGGCCTCCACCCGCCCTGCTGTGTCCGCGGAGTGGGGAGTCACCGACCTTCGGGGCCGTGCGTCGAGGCCCAGATCAGCTGGATCAGCCCGGCACGGTTGGTGACGTCCGTCTTGGCGTAGATACGCTTGAGGTGCTGTTTGACCGTGTTCTCGGAGACGAAGGCGCGTTCCGCGATCTGTTTCGTCGTCAGGCCCTCGCTCACGAGCCGCGCGATGTCCTTCTCCCGGTTGCTCAGAACCTGCCAGTCCGGCAGCCGGCCTTCGGACTGCCGCCCGGAGTGCTCGAAGAGCACGGTTGCCGCGGCAGGCGTGCCACCCGCCAGCCGTACGGTTTTCGCGACGACGCTTTTCCCACCTGCCATGGAGACCGTTCGGCTCACCACCTTCTTGCCGTCGTGGGCGAACCGCTCGGTGGCGTCCATGATGGCCCGTGCCAGCCCGTCGGCGATGGGCAGACTGCCGTCGGGGCCCAGCGGTACGGGCCATTCACGTCGAGCGGCACGGTTGAAGAACAACACTCGGCCGCCGAGATCGGTGATGATGACCGGGTAGTCCAGATGGTCGAAGGCGTTCTCGATCAGAGCGGTGCGCTGTGCCGTCGCTTCGAAACGCAGGGCGCGTTCCATAGCCCGTCCGACGTGTTCGGCGATGCGCTGGGCACCGCTCAAGTCGGCATGTGAGAAGGGCTCCTGGGATGTGCCGCGGGCGAAATTGATCGTGCCGAAGAACATCGTGCCCGACATGACCGGGGCCAGGAGCGAGTGGGCGTACCGGGCCACCGCCAGAGCCTGACGGGCTCCACTGCGGTCCCACTGGTTGCCGGGCAGACGTGACGAGTCCAGTGGCGTCCTTTCCTCCATCACTCGGCTCAGGACCGGATCGTCGTTCCTGCCGTACGCCTCGTAGGCGTCCAGGAACTGGTCCGAGGTGACGGCGTGCACGTCCAGAACCCGCCGGGACTGCTCGTCGAGCCGGTACAGGCCGACGGCACTGGCCGGGATCACGGTGCGCGCATGGGTGAGGTAGGCGTCGACGACCTCGCTCCGGGTGAGGGCCGACTGCATCGCGAAGGCGAACCGCTCGGTGCTGTGAGGGCTCGGGCTGGTGGTACTCATGATGGCTCCGGACGGTGGAAGCACGAATGAGGCGTCTGGTGGCAACGACCACGGACCGGACACGAGGGTGGGGCGCTGCCGCCCCACCGCACGCGTCCGGTCACCTGACAGTCCGGCAGTACGGTCCTGCCGGTCAGGGCCTGTCGGTCACGTCAGAGTTGCCGCGTCGCGGCCGGACCTGATGCCGGTGTGGATCGCACCGTCGATCAAGGCGTAACTGCCGCTGGCCAGGTCGGCTCCGGCGAACAGGATCCGCCCCGTTCGGTCCCCGATGAGATCGAGCTGCTGCTGCAACTGTCCCGGCGCGGGTACGGCCCAGGTGCCGCGGAACATCGGGTCGGTGGTCCAGCTGTGCGTGGCGACCTCCAGTACTTCGAGGTCGGGCAGCCATGCGCGCAGTACTCGCTGCACTTCGGCGGGGGAATGGCCATTCACCGCGGTGGCGTCCGGGCCGAAGGCGACAGCGATGTGGTCGTCGCCATGAGGGCGGTCGTACTGAAGCAGTACGAAGGGATGTCCCTCCGGCGCGAACGCCATGTACGGAGCCCTGTCCCCCCTGATGCGGCAGAGGACCTTCAGGCCCGCGGAGATCTGCCCGGCCTCGGCGACGGCGGTGACCTGTGGCCGCTCGGGCGAGAACTCGATCTGCGACAGGACGTTCACCGGCACGGCGCACACCACCGCACCCGCCGCCACCGTGGACCCGTCGGAGAGTTCGATCTCCGCGCCCGAGGACGTCTCGGTTACCCGGCGGGCGGTCGTGGACATTCTGAAATCGGCTCTGGTGTCGGAGACGATGCCGTCGATCAGCAGCCCCGTCCCGCCGGTGATCTTGTAGCGGGAGATGACGTCCAGCATGACCTGCCAGTCCCAGCCGGCCAGCGCCAGCCAGCGGAGTGCGAGGGTCAGGCCCGCTTCGCCGAGCGGCGCCTGGCAGGCGGCCGACCAGAACGAGGACACCATGGCCCTCTCCTGCCGGCTCATCTCCACCCGGTCGAGGAAGTCGCCGAGGCTCAGCTTGTCGAAATCGAGGGCGGCGGGGGAGAAGAGCGGGTCCTGCGGGCGGGGGTAGGCTTTTCGGGCGGCCTCGGCCAGGGCCTGCATGCCCTTGTCGAGGAGGCCGAAGATCTCGTCCTCCGAACCCTCGGTGACGGTGCCGTCGTCGAGGAAGAGCAGCTGCTCCGGTGGGGCGAACTCCTCGATCTCCAGGCCGTAACGTGACACCTCCGACCACACGTGGGGCTGCAGCCAGTGAATGTCGGTGCCACCCATCTCTATCCGGGTGCCGAGGCGGTCGTCGGTCCAGGTCCGTCCCCCCAGCCTGTCGAGCGCCTCGATGAGGATCACGGACCGCCCCAGCTGGGAGGCTTCCCGGGCGGCGGCCAGACCGGCGAACCCACCGCCGATGACCGCGACGTCGTATCGAGAACTCACCGGACCACTCCGATCTCCACCGAGAACTTGCGGAAGGGGGCGTGGAACGTCCAGGTGGACTCGCTTCCACGCGGGAAGAAGGCGGAGTCGCCGGCCCGCAGTACCAGCTCCTCCTCGTTGGTCTTGACGTGGACCTCGCCCTCGATGATCCAGACGTACTCGTCGGAGTCGAAGAGGTAGGGCACCGCGGTGCGGTCCGGGTACGCGCCCTCGGCCACACGGAAGACGCCCGTACGGACATCCTCACGGCCGCGGACTTCGGAGAGCTCCCCGGTCCGGCGTCCCTCGACGAGGAACGGGACGTATCCGTCCTCCAGTTGGGCGGTGTCCACGACGATGTGCTTGGCTTCCACGGGGAGATCCTTTCGGTCGTGCTCCAGAGTCGGCCGGCCCGTCACCGTGCCTCGGCCTTCCGGTCTTCTGACAGGCCCTCAGCACCGCTCGAGGGGCCCGTGGCTTCGCGGGTGGACCGGCCGGGCAGCATGAACCCGGCCACGGCCAGGACCGGGACGATCCAGGGCAGGGAGTTGGCGAACCAGGTGGTGGAACCGGTCTGGACGCTCCAGTTCCTGAGCAGGAACACGGTCACCGTGCCGAAGCCCGCCCCGGCGATCAGCGGGGCCACCAGCCGAACCCACCAGTTCTCCCCGCGGTGGTCACGGCCGAAGAAGTACATGACCGCGACACACAGCACCCCCATGAGCGTGATCAGCCCGAACGTTCCCACGGCCAGCAGCAGGGCGAAGACCGTGGTCGGAGTGACTCCCGCGAAGTAGCAGGCGAGGATGGCGAGTATCGCGATCACGGTCTGCGTCAGGCTGGAGTTGTGGGGTGACTTCCACTTCGGGTGGGTCCGCGCCAGCTTTCGGGGGAGGAGGCCCTCCCGTGCCAGCGAGAACTGGTACCGGGAGACTGCGTTGTGGATGCCCAGGCAGGCGGCGAACGTGCTGGTGACGAACAGGACCTTCATGACGACGACGAAACCGCCTCCGAGGCTGTTGTCCGCGACCGTGTAGACGAAGTTCGTCATGTCGCTGAGTGCCGCGTTCTGCACGTGCGCGGTGCCGTACGCCAGCACCAGCACCCACGAGGAGATGATGTGGAACACCGCGATGACACCGACTGCCACGTAGGCGGCACGTGGGATGGTGCGACGAGGATCCTTGGCCTCCTCGCTGTAGATCGCGGTCGCTTCGAAGCCGATGAAGACCACGACGCAGAACATGAACCCGGCCCCGAAGTCTCCGTGGAAGATGTGGCTCAGCTGGAACGGGGCGGAGGTGAAACCGCCGGCGGGGGTCTGGAAGATGACGGCCACGTCCATGACGGCGATTACGGCGACCTCGGCCAGCATGAGGATGCCGAGCACTCCCGCGCTGAGGTTGACGTCCCGACGTCCGAGGACGCCGACCAGGACGAGACCCGTGAGCATCACGGCGATCCAGGAGACGTTCCAGCCGGTGGCTTCGTGGACGAACGCGGAGGTGGTGAGCGACAGCAGTGCCCACAGGGCGAGGACCATGGTGTGGTAGCTGAAGAGGGCCACCAGCCCCGCGGCCTGCTGTGCCCGGCGGCCGAAGGCGGACCCGATGTAGACGTAGAACCCGCCGGCGTCGACGACATGTCTACTCATCGCTGTGTAGCCGACCGAGAAGAGGATCAGCAGCGCGGCGACGAACAGGAACAGGCCGGGAACGCCCGCTCCAGGACCGAGAGCGAAGGCGAGAGGGATCCCGCCGATGAGGGCGGACATGGGACCGACGGTGGCGACCACGAAGAAGACGATCGCGGTGACGCCGAGCGAGCCGGTTCGCAGAGCGGTGTGCTGGGCAGGGGGCCCGGGCGATGCGGCGTTGCTGCTCACGGTGGTGTCCCGGCTCACTGGTAGGGGTAGATCCGGCGGCCGTGGTTGACCGAGACCCACTGAAGGGTCGTGAGTTCGTCGATGCTCGCCGGGCCGTTGAGCCGGCCGATCCCGGACTGCTTCTCCCCGCCGAACGGCACGATCGGTTCGTCGGCGATGGTGGCGTCGTTGATGTGGATCATGCCGGTCTCCACCTGTCGGGCGATGCGCATCCCGCGGGCGATGTCCCGGGTGTGGACGGCGCCACTGAGCCCGAAGTCGCTGTCGTTGGCGATGGCTATCGCCTCGTCGTCCGTGGTGAACTCCAGCAGCAGCACCACGGGCCCGAACAGTTCCCCCCGAGCGATGTCCGCCGAGGCGTCGACGCCCTCCAGCACGGTCGGGGCGAACACGTTGCCCTGGGCGGAACCCCGCAGCAACGCGGTCGCTCCGCAGTCGACCGCCGCGTCGACCTTCTGCTCCAGCGTGGCCACGGCGCGAGCGTTGATCAGCGGACCGACGATCGTGTCGGGAGCGGCGGGGTCGCCGGTCCTCAGTTCGGACACCTTCGTGAGGAAACGCTGCTTGAACTCCGCCGCGATGGAGGAGTGCAGGAGGACGCGGTTGGCCGACATACAGATCTGGCCCTGATGGGTGAAGCGGCTGAACACGGCCGCGTCGACGGCGTAGTCGAGGTCGGCGTCGTCACACACGATGAAGGCGCTGTTGCCACCCAGCTCCAGAATGGCCTTCTTGAAGTGGCGGGCCGCCACCTCGCCGACATGGCGGCCGACGGCCGTGGACCCGGTGAAGGCCAGGACCCGGGGCACGGGGTGTTCCAGGAAGTAGTCGCCGATCACCGGGATCTCGGTGACGGTGACATTGAGGAGACCACTCGGCAGGCCCGCCTGCTCGAAGATCGAGGCGAGCAGAGTGCCGCCGGTGATCGGTGTCTCCTCGTGCGGCTTGAGGACCACTCCGTTGCCGGTGGCCAGGGACGGCGCCACACACTTCATCGACAGGAAGAACGGGAAGTTGAACGGGCTGATCACGCCCACCACGCCGACCGGCTTGCGGAACACGAAGTTCTCCGTGTCCTCGACCGGGGAGGCGAGGATGCGTCCCTCCATACGCAGGGGAAGCGTCGACGCCTCCTTGAGAGAGTCGATCACGAGTCCGATCTCGAAAGCCGCCTTGAGCCGGGTTCCCCCCACCTCGGCGACGATCAGCTCGGTGATCTCGTCGGCTCGCTCCCGCACGATGCGGGCGGCGTTCTCGAAGACCGCCCGCTGCGCGTAAGCGTTCTGTTTGCTCCACGACTGCTGTGCCGCCGCCGCGGACCGGTACGCCTGGTCGACGTCCTCCCGGGTCGCCACCGCGAAGTCGCAGATCGGGTCACCACTGTAGGGATTGAGGTCGACGAGTCTCTTTTCGCTGGACCCGTCCCGCCAACTGCCTGCTATGTACTGCTGTGCCAACTGCACCGCGTCCATCAGTCGCCTCCGATTAGGGTGACCGGACTCACAGAGGTCCGGCTTGACCGGTGTGGGGCGATCGTGGCACTGGCATCAGCGGTTGACTTCAGTAGAACTACGGAGACGGGCCTGCGGACTACGGAGGCGCGGTACGGATCCTTCGCACCGAAGACGGGAGAAGTTGTGCTGGAGGACACGTTGGCCGAGTACCGTCCGCCGCCGCACGCCGGTCTCTCATCCCGGCCGGCCCTCGCGGTCGGCACAGAGCATCCAGGTGGCGACCTGGGTACGGTTGACCAGCCCAAGCTTCGTCAGGATGTGGTCGACGTGGCTTTCCGCCGTCCTGGGCGAGACGGCAAGCGTGCGCGCGATCTCTCGGTTGCTCATTCCCTCCGTCAGGAGGTGGGCGACCTCCAGTTCCCGAGCCGTCAACGGTGTCGTGGCTTCTCTACGGGGCCGGGCGAGGCCTTCCTCCGACGCCGCTTCCAGCAGTTCGTCCCGGCTGAGCCGTCCACCGCCGGCGTAGGCCTCACCGAACGCCTGCTCGCCCAGCGCGCCGCGACTGTCGCTCAGACATCGTTCCCGGTGCTCCGAGACGAACCGGAAACCGGAGAAATAGCCGCCGAGCACGCTCCACATCCGGTCGGCGACCCCGAACAGCCGGGCCGCGGCCTGATGCCGGCCACCGCGGGAATCGCACCATGCGAGCAGCTCGACGCAGTGGGTGAGCAAGAGCTGGTCGTGAGACGAGCGCAGTACCGAGAGCGCCGACCGCCGTGCGCTCCGCAGGTCGCTCTGCATCCACGCGTTCACGCCGAGCGCGTAGTCGATGTAGTCGCGCCACATCACGTCCTCGCAGTCGTCGCAGGCGGCGAGGCCACGCTGCCCGAGGGCGACGGCCTGGGCGGAGTCCCCGGACAGCGCGGCCAGCAGTACGGCCACTCCGCTCGCGTCCATGAACAGCAGCCGGGCCCGCGCGCCGTCCAGCCGTTCGTAGACCGCCAGCGCATGGTCGAGCCGTTCCCGGGAAGCGTCCAGTCGGCCGTACGCCATCTCGACCATGCCGGCGACCTGCAGACCGAGCCCTTCGCCGAGCCCGTCCTCTGCTGACCGGTTGTCGGACCTGTCGGTGTTCAGCAGCCGCTCCGCCAGGCGCAGTTCGTCCCGCAGTACGTACAGGTAGGCCAGTACGTACCGCGTACGCGAGCGGTCGGCCCCGTCCGAGTCTTCATGGGGGGCGGCCAGAACGCGTCGCAGGACATCCGTGCCTTCGGTCAGGCGACCGCTGACGAACCAGAAATTCCACAGGTCGCCCGCCATCCGTAGGGCGATCGCGCTCTGTGAGGTCGCGAGAGCGTGGTCGATGGCCGCTATGACGTTGGGGTAGTCGAGCTGGAGCTGGTCGAGGCGGCGGAACTGGCCCGGGCCCGGAAGATCGTGGGTGAACCGCCTCAGCACGTGTTCGTAGTGCTCCATGCGCCGATCGGCCAGCCGCTGACGGTCGTCCGCGTTGTCGAGTTTCTCGCTCCCGTAGTCACGTGTGACGCGCAGCAGTCTGTAACGACTGGGGTCGGTGTTGTCGTCGACCATGACCACGGACTGGTCGACCAGGGAGACGAGGACATCGAGAAGATCGACGTCGTCGAGGGGAGTAGCTCCGCACACCGCTTCGACGGCAGCCAAATCGAACGTATCATCGAATATGGTGAGTCGGCGCCACAGGAGCTGCTCCGGCTCCGAGCACAGTGCGTAGGTGCCGGCCGTCAGGGAACGCAGTTCGCGGTGGCGCGGAGCGACGTTCCGCGTACCGGCCCGTGGAAAGTACGGGCTGCCCTGCATGCGGTCGTTGATCTGCTCCACCGACAGGGCCCGCACCCATGAGGCCGCCAGTTCGATGGCCAGCGGAAGTCCGTCGAGGCTTCGGCACAGTGCGGCCACGGCTTCGGCGTTGTGCTCTGTCACCGCGAAGTCGGGTCGTACGAGTCGGGCACGTTCCGCGAAGAGCTGGACAGATCCGTAGCCCACCGCGCCTTCATTCGTCGTCCACGCGTTCATGGGCGGAACCGGCAGGGGCGCGAGGGTCATGAGTGTGCCCCCGTCGACGTAGATAGCGCGTCGACTCGTGGCGACGAACCTCGTGCCGTCGCCGGCTTGCAGCAGTTCCTGAACCGTGGCCACACCGTCCGCCCCGAGCAGCTCGCCACCGTCCAGCACGATCACGGCCTCAAGCTGCCGAAGGCCTTCCACGATGTGTTTCAGAGGCACGGACGCGTTCTCCCGCATCCCCACGGCGGCGGCGATGGCGGAGCACAGCTCCTTGGGCTCACGCACCTCGGAGATATCGGCGACGAAGACGCCGTTGTCGTACTGCCCGGCCCACTCCTGAGCGACCTCGGCGATCAGCCGCGACTTGCCCACGCCGCCCGGTCCGATCAGCCCGACAAAACGACTGGCCTGCACCGCGTGGCGGAGCGTCTCCCCCTCCCGCTCCCTGCCGACAAAAGTCGTGGCATAGCGGACAGGACGTGACCCGACGCCGGCATCGATCAATTCAGTCCTCGTGTCTCCACCACATCCCGCCCGATACGTTGGGTGTCTCGGGCCGGGTGCCGGGGGTGTCCGCGCCGGTCAATGCACCCCTTGACGTCAGGGGAGTGCGCCGACGCTCAGACGAGTGTTCCCGTTGCATGTCCCATGATGGCATCCGGCCGATTCGATGCGAAGGGTTCTCCGAGGCCGACATCCACGAGATCGACGCCCGGGTCGGTGTGCTGATCGAACCGGTGTGAGTGTCTGTGCTGCCTTCCCTCACCATCGGCGCAGGGTGGCGCTGGTCGGCGTGGCGCCGGGATCGCGCAGCACGCCGAGAACGTTGCCGGGGTACCGGGCGGGATGCCCGTTGCCTCTCAGTCCCCGACCCGTACCAGCCCGCTCTCGTAGGCGAAGATCACCGCGTGGATACGGTCCCGGAGGCCGAGTTTGGCCAGGATCCGGCCGAGGTGGGTCTTGACCGTCGTCTCCCCGACGAAGAGTCGGTCCGCGATCTCGCCGTTGGCCAGTCCCCGGGCGACCAGGGCGAGGACTTCCCGTTCCCGTTCGGTGAGAGCCGCCAAGCGGCTGCGCTGGGCGGGTGTGGACGCGGGGGCGTGCAGTACGAAGCGTTCGACCAGGCGCCGGGTCAGCGAGGGCGCCACCATGACCTCGCCTCGCAGCACCGCACGGACGGTCACCAGGATCTCCTCGGCGGGGGCGTCCTTGACGAGGAAACCGTTCGCGCCGGCACGCAGGGCGGCGTAGGCGTACTCGTCGAGGTCGAAGGTGGTGACGACGAGGATCCGGGGCCCATGGGGTCGCGCGCAGAGCTGTTCGGTCGCGGCGAGCCCGTCCAGACCCGGCATGCGCACGTCCATCAGGACGAGGTCCGGCTCCAGGGCGGCCACGCCCGCGATCGCCGCGTCGCCGTCGGCGGCCTCGCCCACCACAGTGAGATCGGGCTGACTGTCAACGACCATGCGCAGCCCCATCCGGATCAGCTCCTGGTCGTCGCAGATCAGCACCCGGGACGGTGACGCGTTGCGAGCCGGGGTCGGTGCCGGGCCGGTCATCGGGTCGCCGTGGTGGGTTCGGGCCCGGCAGGGCGAAGGGTGGCAGCGAGCCGGTAGCCGCCGTCGGGTGTGGGCCCGGCGTCGATACTCCCGCCGTACAGGGCGGTGCGCTCGCGCATGCCGGTGAGTCCGCGACCGGACGGGAGCAGCGGGGCGGGACGCTCGGCCGCCGCTGCGGCTGCCGCTCCGGCTCCGGCTGCGGCTTCCGCTTCGGCTCCCGCTCCGTCTCCCGCTCCGGCCGAGTTCTCCACTGTGACGCGGACCAGCCGTCCGGGCCCCCGCCTCCCGGTGTCGACCCGTACGTGGATCGTGGCGTCCGGCGGGCCGTGCTTGACCACGTTGGTGAGCGCCTCCTGCACGATGCGGTACGTCTGCAGGGTGAGATCCGCCGGAAGGCCGTCCCGCTCGCCGCGAAGGTCCAGCAGGGCGCGCCTGCCGCTCGTGTTGAGGCGTCCGACCAGCCGCCGCAGATCCGCCGAGAGGCGCGTGGTGGCCCCATCGGGACCGGATCCGGTGTCGGTGCCTGTGCCTGTGCCTGTGCTGGAGCCGCCGGCCGAGGCGTCCGCGTCGGGGGTGCGCAGCACCTCCAGCAGCCGGCGCAGTTCACCCAGGGCCTCACGCCCGGTCGCGCTGATGATGCCGAGGGTGCGGTCGACAACGGCGGGGTCGACCTGCCGCATCAGCCTGCCACCCTCGGCGTTCAGCACCATCACGCTCACGCTGTGCGCGAGGACGTCGTGGATCTCGCGGGCGATGCGCGCCCGCTCCTCGGAGACGGCGACCCGGGCCAGGGCGAGGCGTTCCGACTCGGCGAGCGCGGCACGCCGCTCGAACTCGGCGATATAAGCGCGCCGGGCACGGATGTACTCGCCGAACACCCAGGCCCCGGCCAGGAGAAGCCCCACCGCGAGCGGAGTGAGCCAGGCACCCCGGGCGCCCGGGCCCCCGTAGTCCCGCTGCCACGCGGAAGTCCACAGCAGAACGCAGCCGGCAGCACAGACCACCGTCGCCGCGGCAGCCCGGCGCAGGCCACGTACCGTGAGAGTGGCCAGGACAGCGGCCAGGGCGACGGCGCCGCGTCCCGGTTCCTGTCCCCACACCTGCCCGAGGAACTGCGCCCAGAACGCCGCCGTCACCAGGGCCGCGACGAGCACCGGCCGGCGGCGGCGCCACAACAGGGGCAGCACCAGAGCGACGTACAGGCCCGCCTGTACCCAGACCGGACGCCAGCCCGGCTCCGGGCGGATCACCGGCGGCATCGCCACCAGCACGACCAGCAGGACGTCCGTCAGCCACGGGTGGCCCCGCCGTAAGCGGGGCAGAGTCTCCATCAGCCGATGCACCACCTCACGCTACGGCCGGGACCTGATTCCCCACATCGTCCTGACGGGCGTCACGGGGTCCACCCCCGGTCGTACACGCACCGGCCGGGGATACGACGTGCGGCCACCCGGGGGCCTTCCACCATGGCCGCCATGTCAATCACCACCGAGTTCCTCAGACGGCCCCTCATGACCGGTGCAGTAGCGGCCAGTTCGCGACACCTGGCGCACGCGATGACCGAAGGCATCGGTCTGGAGCGGGCCCGGACCGTTGTCGAGCTCGGCCCGGGAACCGGTGTGTTCACCGACGCGATCCTCGCCCGGCTCGCGCCCGACGCGCGACTCGTCGCGATCGAGCTCAACCCGGTGCTCGCGGCACGGCTGTCGGCCACCCGGCGCGACACGCGGCTGACCGTGATACGGGGCTCCGCCGCCGAGTTGGCCGCGACGGTGGGCGAACCGGCCGATGCGGTGATCTCCGGGCTTCCGTGGACGGTCATGTCACGGGAACAGCGCGGGCACATTCTGGACGCCGTAACCAAAGTCCTCACGCCCAGCGGCCGTTTCACCACCTTCGCCTATCTGCACGCGGCCTGGACTCCGCCCGCCCGCCACCTCACCGCCGAACTCGCCTGCCGCTTCAACCGGCTGGAACGCTCGAAGGTGGTATGGGCGAACCTCCCGCCCGCCTTCGTACACCGAGCCACCCAGAGGTACTGACCACGAGGTCGAGGCCGCCTGCGTTCACGGTCTCACCGAACTCGCGGACCTGGCGCAGCTCGACACTGGCGTTTACCCCGGCGTCCACCCCGACAACGATCGGCCGGCAGCCGGTTGCGGTGGACTGGCGAGGTGGACGTCCTCGCCGTGGTCGCCCTGGTCCAGGTCGAAGTCGCCCGGCCACGCCAGATAGCGGGAGACGTCGTCGTTCTCCCGGACGGCGGTGATCAACGACTGCATGCGGTGCGTCCTCCAGCAGTGATCATGCCGCTCCTGAGCCCGGTCGCCGCGGTGGTGATCGCTTCACGATGGACGGTCCGCGGAACAGGTCGTGTACGTGCTGTCAGTCGGCCACCCGCATCGCTCGCGCGTGGTTCAGGAGCCCCTTCAGGCCCACCTCGAACGCGCGGTCCGCGCGGCCCTCGCCCACCGCTGTCAGGGCCTCGGCGAGTTGCGGGGTCGGTGTCGACTCCGTCACGACCCACATCGTCTCCGGCGCCGCGAGGTCGAGGGCCGAGCCCAGGACCAGGTTCTCCAGGGCGATGATCAGCGGCATCACGTCGACGAGCGCGAAGCCCGCGTCCAGCAGCAGTGTCACCGCGCGCTCGTACTGCTCCAGCACCCGGGGCGCGCGTACGGGTGATGTCATCAGCAGTGGGATCGCCTTCGGGTGCGCGGCGAACGCGGCCCGGTACGAGCGGGCCCAGGCGTCCAGGGCCATGTCCCACGGCGCCACGTCCAGCGTCCGGTGGTCGATCGCGGACGCGATCCGTTCACGCAGCATTTCCACGATGCCGTCCCGGCCGTCCACATGGTGATACACCGACCCGGTCTGCGCCCCGAGCCGCTTCGCGATCTTCGGCACGCTGAAGTCTCCGTGCTCATCGACGAGTTGCATCGCCGTGGTGGCGATGCGCTCACGGTCGAGGAGTGGTGTGCGCGGCCGTCCCATGTGTGTGATCCCCCTGAAGGTGCGAGATGGGGCTTCCCGGATCCCCGTGATGAGGCTACATTGCCGAAACCGAAAGCCTTTAGATTAATGAATCCGGGGCCGCCGTCACCCTGCGACGTCCCCGGAAACACCGGTCACCCGCACGCCCGGATCCGTTCCCGTCCGCCGCGCCCGAAGGGCTTGCCCATGTCCGTGACCACCTCCGACGCCTCCAAGGAGAGCACGCCGCCCGCCCCGGCGACTCTCCGTTCCGGCTCCCTCGGCACCGCCGACATCGCCTTCTTCGTCATCTCCGCCGCCGCCCCGCTCACCGTCATGGCCGGCGTCGCCCCCCTCGCGATCCTGCTCGGCGGCATCGGCGCCCCCGCCGGATACCTCATCGCCGGCATCACCCTCGCGGTCTTCGCCGTCGGCTTCACCACCATGAGCCGCCACGTGAAGAGCGGCGGCGCCTTCTACGCGTACATCACCCGTGGCCTCGGCAGACCCGTCGGCATCGGCGCCGCCCTGCTCGCCCTCATCGGCTACAACGGCATGGAGATCGGCGTCTACGGCCTCCTCGCCAGCGCCTCCCAGGACAGCCTGCACGCTCTCTTCTCCGTCGATGTGCCCTGGCTGCCCGTCTCCCTCGCCGGTCTGCTGCTGGTCGGCTACGGCGGTTTCCGCTCCATCAACTTCGGCGCCAAGATCCTGGGCGTCCTGCTCCTCGCCGAGACCGGCATCCTGGTGCTCCTCGCGGGCGGTGTGCTGATCAAGGGCGGTGCGCACGGACTGTCCGGCGTCTCCTTCGCCCCGAGCCAAGTATTCGTCTCGGGCATGGCCGTCGTCATGGCCTTCGCCTTCGCCGCCTTCACCGGCTTCGAGTCGACCGTCATCTACCGGCGCGAGGCGCGCGACCCGGACCGTACGGTGCCGCGCGCGACCTACGTGGCCATCGGCTTCCTCGGCCTCTTCTACGCGTTCATCGTCTGGATCGTCATCCAGGCGTTCGGGAACGAGGAAGTGATCGCGGCCGCGGCCAAGGACCCCGCGGGCCTGTTCTTCTCCGCCATCACCACCTACGTCGGCGGCTGGGCGGCCGACCTCATGCACATCTTCATCATCACCAGCATCCTCGCCTCCCTGCTCGCCTTCCACAACGCGATCAACCGGTACGCCCTCTCCCTCGCCGAGGAGGGAGTCCTCCCGAAGTCGCTGGGGCGCATCCACTCCCGTCACCGTTCTCCGTACGTCGCCGGAATCGCCCAGACCGTCCTCGGCGCGATCGTCGTCATCGCCTTCTGGGCCGCCGGCGCCGATCCCTACCAGCAGCTGCTCCTCTGGGTGAACACCCCGGGAATGCTCGGCCTGTTCATGCTCCAGCTGCTCGCCGCGATCGCCGTGCCCTGCTACTTCCGGCGGGTACGTCACCAGGAGGGCAGCCTGCGCACGGTCGCCGCCCCGCTCTTCGCCGCCGTGATGCTGGCGACGGTGATCGGGCTTGTCATCACCCACATCGACCTGTTCACCGGCGCCTCGCCCACCGTGAACACCGTCCTGATCCTCACGGCCCCCGCCACGTTCGCCGTAGGACTGGTCCTCGCGTGGTGGCTGCGCCGCACCCGCCCGCAGGTGTACGCGAACTTCGCCGCGGAACCGGCCGAAGCCGCCGACCATTCCGAAGCCGCCGACCATGCCGAAGCCGCAGAACCCATAACCCTTGCTCGACCCGCCGAATAGCCTTACGACCAGAGGAGTTCACCGTCTCATGCCCACCCCCGACCTGATCCTCACCGGCGCCAAGGTCCGCACCCTCGACCCCGCCCTGCCCCACGCCACCGCCGTCGCCGTGCGCGACGGTGTGATCGCCGCGGTCGGGGACGAGAGCGACGTACGGGACTGGCGGGGGCCGGGCACGGAGGTCGTATCCCTGGCGGGGGCGCACCTCGTGCCCGGACTCGTGGACGCGCACAGTCACCCCGTGTGGGGCCTGGACATGGCGACCGGTGTCGATCTGTCGGGCGTGGCGGACCTGGCGGGGCTGAGGGCCGCCCTCGCGGGGGCCGAGCGGACCGACGGGTGGGTGCTCGGCTTCGGCCTCGACCACAACGCGTTCGAGGGCCGGCCCATCGACCGTGCGCTCATCGAGGACGCGGTGGGCGGCGCGGCGGCCTTCCTGCGCCTCTACGACGGCCACTCCGCCCTCGCGACCGGCGCGGCGCTCGCCGCGGCCGGTGTGACCGGGCCGCGGGACTTCACCCAGCGGTCGGAGGTGGTCTGCGACGCGTCGGGCCGGCCCACCGGACACCTCGTCGAGCACGCCGCGATGGAGCTGCTCACGGGCGTCATGCCCCGGCCGTCGTACACCGCCCGCCGCGCCCGTCTGGTCGAACTCCTGTCGGCGATGGCGGCGACCGGTCTGACCGGCGCGCACGTCATGGACGCCGGTGATCCGGAGCTGGTCGGCTCGGTGGCCCGTGAGACGGTGCTGCCGGTGCGGCTGCGGTTCGCGCCCTGGTGCATGCCGGGGGTGGATACGGCGGGTCTGGAGGAACTGATCGCCCTCCAGGGCCGGGCCGGCCGGCACTGGGAGGTCGGCGGGGTCAAGTTCTTCATGGACGGCACGGTGGAGGGCGGCACGGCCTGGCTGGCGGACGCCGACTGCCACGGCCGGGGCACCGAGGCGTTCTGGCCGGACCCCGAGGCGTACGCCGCCGCCGTACGGCAGCTGCATGCCGCCGGGGTCCGTACGGCGACGCACGCCATCGGTGACGCGGCGGTACGGCACGTCCTGGACGTGGTGGCGGGGCTGGGGCCGGCTGCGCGGGGGCTCCACAGGATCGAGCACATCGAGACGGCGCCGGACGAACTGCTGCCCCGTTTCGCGGAGTTGGGGGTGGCCGCGTCCATGCAGCCACCGCACGCCGCGTACACACGGGCCGACGGCACGGACGAGTGGTCCCTCCGCCTGGGCGCCGCCCGCGCCGGACACGCCTGGCGCCTGCGCGATCTGCGCGACGCGGGAGCGACGGTGGCCCTGGGCTCGGACTGGCCCATCGCCCACTACGACGTACGGGCAGTCCTGGCCGCGGCACGGGTGCCGAAGGGCGCGGCTTCGACGCGGGCGGGGCTGACCGGGCTGGAGGCGCTGGAAGGCTGCACGACCCACGCGGCACGGGCGGCGGGGGAGACCGGGACGGCGGGCCGTATCGCCCCCGGGCAGCGCGCCGACCTGACGGCTCTGGCCCTGGATCCGGTCGAGGCGCCGGCGGACGAGGTGGGCGAGGCGCCGGTGCGGCTGACCGTCACCGGAGGGTACGTGGCACACCGGGAGCAGTGAGGGCGCGGCCGGTTGGCGGTCGGTTGACGGCCGGTTGACGGTCGGTTGGCGGTCGGGTCGCCGGGTCCGAGGCGGTCGCCCGGCCGCCCCCTCACCCCTCCGCCGCGGCCGGGAGCGTGAGCGACTCGTCCAGGAACTCTTGTACGTACGACAGGACTTGGGCGCGACCCGTGCCGCGCAGGCCGATGGCCACGTGGATGGAGAAGCCGTCGAGCAGAGCGCGCAGCCGGGCCGCGAAGCGGTCGGGGTCGACGCGGCGGAACTCGCCGCGCGAGATGCCCTCGGCGAGCAGCGCGACGAGGTCGCGGTGCCAGGCACCCTCGATGGCGGCCTGGCGCTCGCGGGCGTCCGCGTCGGCGGCGGCGCTCTTCGAGCGGTTCCAGACCTCCAGCCAGAGGGTCCAGTGCGGGTCGCCGTGGCCCTCGGGGACGTACAGGCCGACGTACGCGTCGAGCCGTTCGCGCGCCGGTGCCGGCCGTACGAGCAGCCGACCGCGCTCGGCGCCGAGCCGGCCCTCGCTCCACTCCAGGGTGCGCAGCAGCAACTCGTCCTTGGAGCGGAAGTAGTAGAGGAGATGGCCGCTGCTCATGCCGACCTCACGGCCGAGCGCCGCCATGGTGAGCTTCTCCAGACCGCGCCCCGCGATCATTTCCATGGCCGTGGCGAGTACGTCCTCGCGGGGCGGTGCGGTGTGGCGCCGCTGGGTGGTCACGCGGCGGCCTCCACGGGCCCGCGCTCGGCCGGGCGGAGCCCGCACACGGCGCACAGCATTACGTTCACTGGTCTGTTCTACCTGACTTTCACGGCCGGCGGCTCTCAGGCCTTCGGCTGCTGCTGCGTGATGCAGTGGATGCCGCCGCCGCCCGCGAAGATCGCACGGGCGTCGACGAGCGCGACCGTCCGCTCGGGGAACAGCCGGCGGAAGATACCGGCCGCGAGTTCGTCACGCGGGTCGTCGAAACCGCAGAGCACGACCCCGCCGTTGCAGAGGTAGTGGTTGATATAGGAGTAGTCGGCCCAGTGGCCGTCGGCCTCCAGGGCCGTCGGGGCGGGCACCTCGACGACCTCCAGGCGGCGGCCCCGCGCGTCGGTCTCCGCCGCCAGCAGCCCGATGATCTCCTTCGACACCTCGTGGTCGGGGTGCGCCGGATCCGGCTGGGAGTGCGCGACGACGACTCCGGGCCGGACGAAGGAGGCGACGATGTCGACATGGCCGAGTGTCCCGAAACCGTACGGAGGGTAGTCGGCGGTCAGTCCGCGCGGCAGCCAGATCGCCTTGCGTGTGCCGAGCAGACCGTGGATCTCGGCCTCCACCCGCTCGCGGGTCCAGCCGGGGTTGCGCTCGGGTCCCAGCTGTACGGTCTCCGTGAGCAGGACCGTGCCCTCGCCGTCGACGTGGATCGCGCCGCCCTCGTTGACCAGCTCCGTGGCGTACGTCCGGGCCCCGGCCAGGCCGGACACCTGTCCCGCGATCCTGGCGTCGTGCTCCCAGCGGGCCCACCCCTGGGCGCCCCAGCCGTTGAACGTCCAGTCCACTGCGGCCAGTTGGCCCTTGCCGTCGGTGAGGAACGTGGGGCCGATGTCACGCATCCAGGCATCGTCGAGTTCACACTCGACGGTGTCGATTCCGGGCCCCAGCAGGGCCCCGGCCCCGGCGGCCTGGCCGGGTCCGCACACGACGGTGACCGGCTCGAAGCGGCGGACCGTCCTGGCGACATCCGCCCAGGCCAGGCGGGCCTCGGCGAGGTCTTCAGAGGTGTCGAAGGTGGGGTTCGGGCCCGGCCACGCCATCCAGGTGCGCTCGTGCGGGGTCCACTCGGGAGGCATACGGAAGCCGTCGGCGGCGGCAGAGGTGTCCATGGGGGTCCTTTAGAGGAAGTACAGACGATTGAGGGACACGGACTCGGCGGGCTCGGAGCGCAGCGGTTCGCCGTCGAGCGTGACGAGGCCGGTGCGCGGATCCACATCGACGGTCCCGGTACGGGAGTTGAGGTGCAGGTCGGCGGGTCCGATGCCACGTGTGCCGCGAACGGCCACCCGGCGGCGGCGCGTTGGCATGGCGTCGTTGCCCTGGTCGAGTGCGGCCCGCGCCACGAAGGCCACGGAGATATCGGCGGGCGTCGTACCGTGCGCCCCGAACTGCGGTCCCAGGACGAGGGGTTCACAGGTGTCGGTGGCGGCGCCCGGGTCACCCACGACGCCGTACGCCGGGAAGCCGGACTTCAGTACGAGCTGCGGCTTGGCGCCGAAGTACTCGGGCCGCCACAGCACGATGTCGGCGAGCTTGCCCACCTCGATGGAGCCCACCTCGTGGGCGAGGCCGTGGGCGATGGCGGGGTTGATGGTCAGCTTGGCCAGATAGCGAAGGACGCGCGCGTTGTCGTCGTCGGCGCCGTCCCTTCCCGGGAGGCCCAACTCCCCTCCCTGGAGGCCCGGATCCGCTCCCCGGGGACCCGGATCCGCTCCCAGGGGGCCCAGCTCCGCCTTCATCTTCCCCGCCATCGCGAAGGTGCGGCGTACGGTCTCGCCCGCGCGCCCCATGCCCTGCGCGTCCGACGAGGTGATGCCGATCGCACCCAGGTCGTGCAGTACGTCCTCGGCGCCCATCGTCCCGGCCCTGATCCGGTCGCGGGCCATGGCGGCGTCACCGGGCAGGTCGGTCTTGAGGTCGTGTACGGAGACGATCATCCCGTAGTGCTCGGCGACCGCGTCCCGCCCGAACGGCAGGGTGGGGTTGGTGGAGGAGCCGATGACGTTCGCCACGCCCGCCATCTTCAGTACGTTCGGCACGTGCCCGCCGCCGCAGCCCTCGATGTGGAAGGCGTGGATCGTGCGTCCTTCGAGCACCCGCAGGGTGTCCTCGACGGACAGGCACTCGTTCAACCCGTCGCTGTGCAGGGCGACTTGGACGTCGTGCTCCTCGGCGACCCGCAACGCCGTGTCGAGGGCGCGGGTGTGGGCGCCCATGTCCTCGTGCACTTTGAATCCGGACGCGCCACCCTCGGCGAGAGCCTCGGTGAGGGGCGCGTCGTGGGACGACGAACCCCGGGCCAGGAAGCCGATGTTGACCGGCCAGGCGTCGAAGGCGTTGAAGGCGTGCCGCAGCGCCCAGGGCGAGTTGACGCCGACGCCCCACACCGGCCCGAACTCCTGGCCGATGACGGTCGTCACACCGGAGGCGAGCGAAGCCTCCATGATGCGCGGCGACAGCAGGTGCACGTGTGTGTCGACGGCGCCGGCGGTGGCGATCAGCCCTTCACCCGACACGATGGACGTCCCCGTACCGACGACGACGTCCACACCGTCGAGTGTGTCCGGGTTCCCGGCCCGCCCGATCGACGCGATCCGCCCCTCTCTGATCCCGATCGACACCTTCCGGATGCCCTGCACCGCGTCGATCACGACCACATTGCTGATGACGACGTCACAGGTCTCCCGGACGGCCGCGGCCTTGAGATGCAGCCCGTCGCGGGCGGTCTTGCCGAAGCCGGCGAGGAACTCGTCCCCGTACCGCTGGGCGTCCGACTCGACCCGGATCGTCAGCCCCGAGTCGCCGAGACGGACCCGGTCACCGGCGCGGGGGCCATGGGCGGAGGCGTACTCGTACGGGTTCACCGCTCGGCCCCTTCGGCTGCCTGAGCCCCGGCTCCCAGATAGCCGCAGGCGGAAGCCCTCCGCAGGGCCTCTTCCCTGGCGCCGGGTGCGTCCAGCGGGCCGTCCACCAGCCCGGCGAACCCGATGGCGATCCGCTCGCCCCCGATCGGCAGCAGTCCGGCCTCGACGCGCGCTCCCGGCGCGAAGCGCACGGACGAACCGGCGGGCACGGCGAGCCGCATCCCGTAGGCCACCGCCCGGTTGAAGTCGAGCCGCGGGTTGGCCTCGAAGAAGTGGAAGTGGGAGGTGACGGAGACCGGGACGGTCGCGGTGTTCGTGACCGTGAGGCGTACGACCGCCTCGGGCCGGGCGTGCTCGGGCCCCGGCAGCAGCGCACCGGGAGCCTGGTCGCCCAGGCCGCCCCCGATGGGGTCGGTCACGACCGCGAGCCGCGATCCGTCGTCGAAGACGGCCTCGACGTGCACCTCCGTCACGATGTCCGCGACACCCGGCAGCACATCGTCAGGCCCGAGTACGGCCCGCGCCGCCTCGACGGCCTCCGCGAGGCGCCGTCCGTCACGGGCGGCCTCACACACCGTGTCGGCGATGAGCGCGGTCGCCTCCGGCACGTTCAGCCGCAGGCCCCGGGCCCGGCGCGCCCGAGCCAGCTCGGCCGCTCCGAAGAGCAGCAGTCGGTCACGTTCCGTGGGAGTCAGCCGCACGTGCGGCACCTCCTGCCTTCCCATAGTTAGAGCGTTACTCTAACCATGGTGGCTTTCAGCCGCCCAGGTCGATGCCTCATGGCCAATCTCACATTGAGCGTCGATCCAAGCACCGCGCTGCACGCCGTACGGAGAGTGGCCGCCACCGCGGACGCGGACGCGTCAGACGCCGTCCCAGAAGTCGGCGAGCATACGTGCGCCCCGGGCCGGGTCCTGAAGCATCCACCAGTGACCGAGGCCATCGAGCGTGTGGATCCGGGCGCCGGCGCGGCCCGCGGCCCGTTGGCGCTGCTCGACCGACCCGACATTGCCGTCTTCGGTCGCGATGATGGCCAGCCCGGGCCGCTGAGCGGCCTTGGGCAGGTTCTCCCCCCGCCGCGCCAGAGCCGGCTGGGCGCCGGATCGGTACAGCGCGAGAATCGCGGCGGCCATCTCGGGGCCCTGCCCGTCCGCGACCTCGCGCGCCGCGGGCGGGAGAATCCCCATGTCCCGCATGCGTTCCGCCCGGTCGTCGGTGGTTCCGCCGAAGAGCTCCTCGATGAAGCGCTCTCCCTCGTCCGGTGTCTGCCAGATCCGGGCGACCGGGTGCCACACGTAGTCGGGTTCGAGCACTCCGATCACGTCGCTCGCCCAGCTGTGGACGAGATCGGGGCGCGTCCACACCGCGCCGAGGACGTGCCCGCCGCCGAAGTCGTGGCCGACCAGGTCGACGGGCTCGTCGAACGTGCTCAGCTCGCCGATCAGCCAGTCGCGGTAGTCGTCGACGGTCGCACCGAAATCCGCCGCGCGGGGGGCGCCGAACGCAGGGGGCGACAGGAGGACGACGTCATGGTCGCCGAGAAGATCCAGTTCCTTGATCAGGGGTGTCCAGATCGCCGAGGTCTCGGGGACTCCGTGGACGAGGACGCGCTTGCGACTGTGGTTCTGAGTCATCTCTGTCTCTCGTGGGCGTGGTGTGGTTGTGGTGGTTGTGGTGTGTGGTCAGCGTCCGGCCCCCTTGTCCGGCACGATGCCGTGGTGGATGAGGGTGTCGGCCGCCGCGACGATGGCCTCTTCCGCCGGGCGCGGTGTCCAGCCGAGTTCGCGCTCGGCCTTCTCCGCCGTGACCAGGGTGCGGACGCCGTAGTAGCTGAGCCCCACGCGGACGACGGGGTCGCGCCGCGCGCCCAGCCACATCAGCCAGTACGGCAGTGTGCGGGTCGGGATCCGGTAGCCGCGCGCACCGAACCGGGCCTTCAGGACCGTGGCGATCTCGCCCATCCACAGGGCCGGGGTGGCGCAGATGTACCGGTTCCCGGCGGCTTGGGGGGTCTCCATGGCGAGCAGATGGGCGGTGGCGACATCGCGGACGTCGACGACGGCGTAGTGCAGACGCGGGACGGCGGGGAGCCCGCCGGCCATGAGCAGGCGGACGACCTCCATCGAGGCCTTCGGCGCGGCGTGCAGCAGGGGACCGATCACGAGGCCGGGATTGATCGTTACCAGTTCGAGCTGCCGGCCGGCGACGTACGCCCACGCCGCCTGCTCCGCGTACACCTTGCTCTTGGGGTAGGGGGCCGCTCGCTCCACGTTCGACCAGTCGGCTTCGGTGCGTACGACATCGGTCCGCTCGTGGCCGTGCACGATCGCGTCCGACGAGGAGGTCATCACGACACGGCGGACCTTCCCGGCGACCGCGGCGCGCAGCACCCGCAGGGTGCCGTCGACGGCGG
The DNA here is from genome assembly GCF_040701725.1 of Streptomyces sp. NPDC093109. NCBI lineage: Bacteria > Bacillati > Actinomycetota > Actinomycetes > Kitasatosporales > Streptomycetaceae > Streptomyces > Streptomyces sp. NPDC093109. The sequence goes on along the minus strand of NZ_JBFBEZ010000033.1, from coordinate 55,706 downwards.
GCCGGATCAGCTCCTCCTCGTCCTCGGGCACCACGGCCGGGTTGGGGGAGGCCACATGCCAGACGTACGCGCAGCCCTCGACCGCCTCGGCCCAGCCCGCGTCGGAGTCGAGGCCGGCCTGGACGAACTCCAGTGAACCGCCGGTGCGTTCGGCGATCGCCCGGAGGTGGGCGACGTCCGCGGTCGCGGGATCGCGGACCGTGCCGCGCACGGCGTATCCGTGCTGGAGCAGTTCGTTGATGCAGTGGCCCGCGATGAAGCCCGTGGCCCCGGTCACCAGAACCCTGACGTCGGTCATTCCGCGCCCTCACTCTCAGCGTCGTATCCGCTGTCTCTGCGCCGCATCTATGCACCGCATAGAATGTATGCACTGTATAGACGCGGGGAGATCGAACTGTCAACCCGACCCGTTACGCTGGCGAGGTGCCGACCAAGGAGGCGCGGGAGAGCTACCACCACGGCTCCCTGCGCGAAGAGCTCATGACCGCGTGCGTGGCCCTGATCGAGGCCGAGGGCATCGGCGCCGTCAGCCTGCGCCGTGTCGCGCGCCAGGCCGGAGTCAGCCCCCGGGCGCCGTACCACCACTTCCCCGACCGTTCGACGCTGCTCGCCGCGATCTGTGTCCAGGGCTACGAACTCCTCGAACCGCGGTTGCGGCAGGCGCGCGAACAGGCCCCGACCGGCGTGCGGTCGCTCGGTGAGATCATCCGGGCGTACGTCGAGTTCGCCCGGAACCACCCGGGGCACATGCATCTGATGCTCCGGTCCGAGCTGTCGGAGCCGAACAAGAACCCTGAGGCCTACAACGCCGGCGCCGGAGCGCTCCAGGTCCTGACCGGGGCCGTCGAGGACTGCCAGCGGGAGGGGAGTGCCCCGTCGGGAGACCCCAACGCCCTGGTCGGCATGGTCTGGGCCCTGGGTGTCGGGATCGTCTCCCTCTGGCTCGACGGCCCCCTCGAAAAGCGCTGTGTCCAGCTCGGCACCACGCCCGAGCGGCTGACCGCGCAGATCGCCGCCATGCTGGAAGCCATGATGCTCGCCGGTGCGCCGGCCGCGGGGACTGCTGGCTGACAGGCCTGTATCGATGCTTGTCGATGTTTGTTGATTCAGGCTTGCGCCTTGTATCGAAGAACCTCAATATAGATGCATGTCGAAACAAGAGCCCGACGGATGCTGCCCCACCCTGCTGGACACCCCGCTGGACGAGGACCGGGCCGCCGATCTGGCGAAGGTGTTCAAGGCGCTGGGCGACCCGGTGCGGCTGCGGTTGCTGTCGATGATCGCCTCCCGCGCGGGTGGGGAGGTCTGCGTCTGTGACCTCACGCCGGCTTTCGATCTGGCCCAGCCGACCATCTCCCACCACCTCAAGCTGCTCAAGCAGGCCGGACTCATCGACTCCGAGCGGCGCGGGACGTGGGTGTACTACCGGTTGCTTCCGCGGATGACCGACCGCCTCGCCGCGATCCTCACGCGGCCCGCCGGCGGGCAGGTGCCGGCCGAGTCGCGAGGAGCCGCGTCGACAGGAGTCGCGTCGCCAGGAGCCGCGTCGCCAGGAGCCGCGTCGTGAGGCGGCTCTCTTTCCGGGGAAGACGTACCTCGACTGGAAGCTCGACGACCCGGCGGGCCGGGGCGTCGACGCCGTACGCCCCATCCGCGACGAGATCCAACGGCGCGTCCGTGGCCTGCTGGCCGACCTCGGCGTCCAGCCCCGTCTCTGAGCACGTGGCGGGACGACTACGGTTCCGGTTCCCGTTCCCGTTCCCGTTCCCGTTCCGGTTCGGCGTCCGGGGCCGCTTCGGCGTCGATGGTCCCGGCCTCGTCGTAGCAGGCCGCCGCCTCCGCGTCCTGCCCGGCCGGCCGCAGCGCGTCGGCGAGGATCCGCAGGCGGGCGGCGGTCAGCGGGCGGTACGTGTCCGGGTCGGTCCCGGCCAGCCGGCGGGTGATCGCCAGCGCCTCGCGACCGCCGGCCACGGCGGCGTCCGGGCTCCCGGCGGCGCGCAGGCGGAGGCTGAGGTTCGCGAGAACACGGGCCAACTCCGGTTCGTACCGCCGCGGATCGCGTCCGGCGGCGCGGCGGTACACGTCGGCGCTCTCCGTGGTGGCCTCGACGGCCTTCCGGAGGGCGCCGTCCTCCTCGTACCGGTACGCCAGGTCGTCCAGCGCCGCGGCGAGCTGCGGTTCGTACCGGTCGGGGTTGTCGGCGGCGAGCCGGGCGCAGAGTTCAGCGAGCTCCTCCAGCGCCGACAACTCCTCTGCTGCCAGGTCCAGTTCACCGAGGTGATGGGAGAGGCACTCCAGAGCCAGGACGAGCGCGCGCTCCCCGGAGGGCCGGTCGTGTCCGACCAGTGTGCGGGCCACGGCGACGGCCTCCTCCGCGGTGTCGCGTGCGGTCGGCAGACCGCCGGTCGCGCCGTGGCACCAGGCCAGGTCGAGCAGGATCTGGACACGCTGCGGCAGGAGCTCGGGGTAGAAGCGCAGGACCCGAGCGTCGGTCTGCTCCCGGGCTCTGGTGGCGACCTCGATGGCCTCGTCGAACCGGTCGAGGTCACGCAGCGCGGTGGCCAGCTCCGCCAGTACGACGATTTCCAGGCGCGCGTGGCTCAGCGACTGCCGCGCCGGCATGTCCCGCAGCAGACCGGCACACTCCTGATAGGCGGCCACGGAGTCCGCCGCGCGGCCGAGCCGGTCCAGTGTCCACCCGTAGGCGCGCAGCGCGTTGACGGTGTGCCCCATCGACCTGTCCGCGCGTCGCGGTACGGCGTCCCGGTACGCGGCCACACTCTCCGCCACCGCCACCAGGGCCTCGTCGAGGCGCCCAGTCCCCGCCAGGGCCGTGGAGCGGACGTGCAGTGTGTAACCGGTCTGCGTCGGTGACCTCCGGGCGCCGGCGACGGCGAGCGACTCCTCCGCCGCGGTGATCGCCTCCTCGTAACGCCCGCTCTCGCAGAGCGCGTTGGCGTACAGCGCGAGCGCGCGGGCCAGACCACTGGGGCGCCGGGGCAGCCGACGGTACGCGACGACGGCCTCACCGGCCCACGCCAGCTGCCGCGCGGCAGCAGGATCGCGCCACCACACCCACCGTGGTGCGACACACCGCAACAGTGCGCTCCCCAGCAGCGCGTCACCGGGCCGCCCACCCACCCGTGCCGCCCATCGCGCCCCTGGCAGCACCATCCGTAAAGCACCCATGCGAACCCCCTAGGCATCATGAGACTCCCGGCCACCGGCATTGGTTGCCCCCGGGGCCGGGCCGGTCAGTGACCGCGGGGCGCGTACATGATGACGGCCATCCCGGCGAGGCAGACGAGGGCGCCGATGACGTCGAAGCGGTCGGGGCGGTAGCCGTCGGCGACCATGCCCCAGCCGATCGAACCCGCCACGAAGATCCCGCCGTACGCGGCGAGGATACGGCCGAAGTTGTCGTCGCTCTGGAAGGTGGCCACCACGCCGTACAGGCCCAGCGCGATCACACCGGCGCCGATCCAGATCCACCCCTTGTGCTCGCGGATGCCCTGCCAGACGAGCCAGGCGCCTCCGATCTCGAACAGGGCGGCGACAGCGAACAGAGCGAGGGAGCGGGCCACGAGCACGGCGAAGGTCTTTCCGGTAGTGGAGACGGACCGGGATCGTTTCACGAGTGACGATCCGCACGTGCTCGTGCGGTCCCCACGTGCTCGTGCGGTCCGTGCGGGCCGTTCGCACGCCGCGATTAGGATCGCGGTCGACAGTCCGGAACCGCGGTGCGAGGAGAAGCTGTTATGAGCAAGGACGAGGCCGAGACGCGTGGTGGCGAGCGCCATGAGCTGATGGCCAAGGACACCAACAGGGACGGCAAGGCGGACGTCTGGTTCCTCGACACCGACGGCGACGGCAAGCCCGATGTGCTCCAGTTCGACACGGACGGGGACGGGGAAGTGGACGTGACGATCGTGGACGTCGACGAGGACGGAAACACCGCGACGGTGCAGGGCGACGGGGGTTACCCCGCGAACAAGGGCTGACGCCGGACCCGCTCCGGGCCTTCCGCCGCCCCCCTCGTGGCCGCCGCCGGCCGGGTGGGGGCGGGAGGCCGGCCGGGAGTGGCCGGAACCCCCGGACGGTGGCCCGACGGGCACCTTCACCTGCTCCGACGAGACCGGAGCGGGCATCAACCTGCCGCGGTGACGGTGAGGTGAGATGAGATGAGGTGAAGTGAAGTGAAGCGGGGCGGGGGTGAGCTGCGCGGGCGGACTCAGGTCGCGGGCGCGTACATGTCGCGCAGCTTCCGCAGCTCACCGCCGACTTCCGGGAGCAGCTCGTTGAGGATTTCGACCTTGCCTCCGATGGCCCACTTCGGGCCCACGAGGTAGGTGCCGCCGTACATGCTCGCGGTGTCCAGCCAGATGTCCTTGAACTTCTCTTCCGGGAACGTCGTCACGATCCATCTGCCCCGCGTGGTGACGCACACGCCCTCGCGGAGCTCCTCGGCCTCGATGCGTATCGAGGCTTCGCAGCCGGTCAGGGCGGCGATCTTCTCGATGTTCGCGGGGGCGGGTGCCGACGCGGGCGCGAGGGAGGGGGAGGGCGAGGCGGACGGGGAGGCGGACGGCGTGCTGCTCGTCCGCTCCTCGGGGCGGGCGTCGGACCGTGTGTCGGCCTGATCCGCCGAGCAGCCCACCGCGAGCGGGGAGAGAAGGAGCGCGGAGAGGAGCGTGGCGATACGTGCGCGGTGGGGACGGGCTGCCGTCACAGGTCGTCCTTCGGTTCGTCGTGGGCGGTGGCTCGGTCGTGAGCGGTGTGTGGGCTTGCGCCTTGTGACGTAATACGGGGCGGATACGCGCTCCGTTCACGCCCCGGCGCGACGAGGTGACCGCGCGACCGGGCCGCGCCCGAACAGTGCGGTACGTGATCGTACGAGTACGCTTCGTGATGTGTGGGTGATGCGGTGTCGGCTCCGGCCCTCGGTGATCGCGGCGGTTCTCGCCGTGGTGCTGGCCGGGCTGGTGCATGTGCTGGCCTGCGCGCACGGGCCCGTGCTCGGGGGCGACACCGGGGCCGACTCCCTGCCGGGCGTGTCCGTCGCGTCCGTATCCAGCACACCTACGAGTGCGATTACGAGTACGAGTAGGACGAGCCCGGCGGCCGGCGCGACCCGGCACCGGCTCGCGCCCGCACCCGCGCCCGAGCCCCGGCCGTCGGAGTGCACCGGCCTCGACGCCCCCAGCGTGCTCTCCCGGCACCTCGACGCCACGGGCGAGCCGGCGGACGGCCCGGCCGCGCGGGAGGAGGCCGAACGCCGCTCGCCCGCCGGGACCGGACCGGCCGCGCCCGCCGCGCGCGGCCCGGGGGCCGGAGGCGACCCGGGGTGTGCGCGGGTGCGGGCGGTGCTCGGGGTGTGGCGGATCTGATCAGGCGCACCGCACGGCGTCCGGGAGCGGTCGAACGGCTTCCGCGGCGCCGGTGCGGGTCTCGCGCGCCCTGAAGATCCGCCACGACCACATGGCCCGTCCCGTCGAGGGGTGCGGCCAGGGAGACCTCACGCGATGAACCGGATGAACCGAATCAACCGGACGAACCGTCCGTGCACCTCAGTACCGCCCTGCACCTCTGTACCGCCCTGCTCACCCACACACCCCCCGTCGCCCGGCGCGCCCGCGCGGGCCGGCTCCGCCGCGCTCAGCCCTGCCGCGCTCAGCCCCGCCGGCCTGGTCGGGGACACCCCGCTGCTCTGGGTCGGCGACCCGTTCACCACCCCGGGGCGGGGTTTCTGGGCCAAGCTCGAAGGCCACAACCCCGGCGGGATCAAGGACCGTACCGCCCTCTACATGGTGGCCCGCGCGCGGGGACGCGGCGAACTGCGGCCGGGGGCACCGATCGTCGAGTCCACCTCGGGCACCCTCGGGCTCGGACTCGCGCTGGCCGGGGTCGCCTTCGGGCATCCGGTGGCCGTCGTCACCGATCCGGGCATGGAGCCGCTCATGTCCGGTCTGCTGACGGCCTACGGCGCCGAACTGCACGTCGTGTCCGAGCCGCATCCGGTGGGCGGCTGGCAGCGGGCCCGCCGCGAGAAGGTACGGGAGATGCTGGCCGAACGCCCGGGAGCCTGGTGCCCCGACCAGTACCACAACCCCGACAACCAGGCGGCCTACGCGCCCCTCGCCCATGAACTCGTCGCGCAGCTGGGCCGGATCGACGCCCTCGTCGTCAGTGTGGGCACCGGCGGCCACTCGGCCGGCATCGGCCGGGTGCTGCGCCGCTTCTTCCCGCACGTACGGATCGTGGGTGTGGACAGCTGCGGTTCCACGATCTTCGGCCAGCCCGCCGCCCCTCGGCTGATGCGCGGACTGGGCAGCAGCATCCACCCGCGCAACGTCGACTACACACTCTTCGACGAGGTGCACTGGGTCGCCGCCGCCGAGGCGGTGTGGGCGGCCCGCGCGCTGGCCCGGGCCCGTTACGCCACCGGCGGGTGGAGTGTGGGCGCCGTCGCGCTGGTCGCCCGCCACCTGGCCGCCACACTCCCGGCCGGGGCCCGGATCGCCGCCGTCTTCCCGGACGGTCCGCAGCGTTACGTCGGTACGGTCTTCGACGACGCCTGGTGCCGCGAACACCGGCTGCTGGGCCGGCCGCCCGCCGACGCCCCCGACGTGCTCGCGCATCCGGGCGAGCGGGTGGTGACCCGCTGGAGCCGGTGCGGAAGCGTGTCCGACCCCCTGGCCGCGGCACCCACGGCGGGCCCGGACACCGCGGCGGGGGTGGCGCGGTGAGGACGCTGTGGGTGACCACGCGGAGTTTTCCGCCCGCCGTCAGGCTGCTGATGGTCAATCAGTTCGCCATCAACCTCGCCTTCTACATGCTCATGCCCTATCTCGCCGCCCATCTGGCCGGTGAACTGGGGCTCGCGGCCTGGGCGGTCGGACTCGTGCTGGGCGTACGCAACTTCTCCCAGCAGGGCATGTTCCTCATCGGCGGCACCCTCGCCGACCGGTACGGCTACAAGGCCCCGATCATGGCCGGATGTCTGCTGCGTACGGCCGGGTTCGCGCTGCTCGGCTGGGCCGACAGTCTGCCGGCCCTGGTGGCGGCCTCGGCGGCCACCGGCTTCGCCGGGGCGCTGTTCAACCCGGCCGTACGCGCGTATCTCGCCGCCGGGGCGGGCGAGCGGCGCGTGGAGGCCTTCGCCGCGTTCAACGTCTACTACCAGGCGGGCATGGTGCTCGGACCGCTCGTCGGACTGGCCCTGCTGGCAGCCGACTTCACCCTCGTCTGCGCCGTCGCGGCCGGAATCTTCGCCGCGCTGACACTGCTCCAGGGCCGGTCGCTGCCCGCCGCCCGGCGCGCCGGGCGATCCGGCCCGGGCGAGGGGGTGCTCGCGCAGTGGCGGGTGGTGGCCGCCAACCGCCCCTTCCTGCTGTTCTCGCTCGCGATGATCGGCTCGTACGTCCTGACCTTCCAGGTCTATCTGGCCCTCCCGATGGCGGCGGGCACCCTGCTCGGCGCCGACGGTACGAAGGTCACCGGCGGCCTCTTTGTGCTGTCGGCCGCCGTCGCCGTGGCCGGACAACTGCGGCTGACCGCCTGGGCCGGGCGCCGCTGGAGCCGGGAGCGGACGATGGTGCGCGGGCTGGCCGCGATGGGGCTGGCCTTCGTACCGCTCGCCCTGGTGGCGCCCGCCCCTGTCCGTACCGACCGGACGGCCGGGACCGCCGCCCAGCTCCTCGCGCTGGCGGCGGCCGTGGTGCTGCTCGCGGCGGGCAGCGCGCTGATCTATCCGCTGGAGATGGACACGGTCGTCACCCTGTCGGCAGACCGGTGGGTGGCCACACACTACGGCCTCTACAACACCGTCTCCGGCCTGGGCATCACCCTGGGGAACCTCGCCACGGGCGCGCTGTGGGACTTCGCCCGGCAGCGCGACGCGCTCTGGCTGGTCTGGGGGGCGCTGACCCTCACCGGAGTGGTGTGCGCGGGCGCGGTGCTCGCGCTGGCACGCACCGGACGGCTCACCGCGCCGGCTCCGGTGCCCGGGCCGGGGCCTGTCGCCGTCTGACCGCCGTACGCGGGTCCGTGCTCTACCACGGACCCGCGTCCGGGCATCGGCCCGTCCCGGCCAAATACCGGACGCGGATTCACAGTTGGCGGACGTTTGGACGTGCATTCGAGCAGAGATGTCGTTTAGGTTGGGCACCGCATGGCCAGGTCCCATGTCCCGTTTCCACAGGAGGCGTTTCCGTGTCCGATCGTGACCCCAGTGTTGAGTCGTCCGCAGCCATCCGGGCGCGGATCGACACCGGAAAGCCGCATTCCGCGCGCTTCTGGAACTACTTCGTGGGCGGCAAGGACAATTACGATGTCGACCGCGCCGTGGGCGATCAGATCAAGGAGATCTTCCCCGGCCTCGTCGATGTCGCCCGTACGAGCCGCTACTTCCTCGGCCGCGCGGTCCGGCACCTCGCCGTGGACCAGGGCGTACGGCAGTTCCTGGACATAGGTACGGGCCTGCCGACCGCCGACAACACCCACGAGGTCGCACAGCGCTTCGCACCGGACGCGCGGATCGTGTACGTCGACAACGACCCGCTGGTGCTCGCGCACGCGCGGGCGCTGCTGACGAGCACGCCCGAGGGCAAGACGGACTACCTCGACGCCGACCTGTACGACCCGGCGGCGATCCTCAAGGCCGCCGAGGGAACGCTCGATCTCTCGCAGCCCGTCGCGCTCATGATCCTCAACACGCTCGGTCACGTCGCCGACTACGAGCAGGCCCGTTCGCTGGTGTCCCAGCTCATGGCCGGTCTGCCGAGCGGCAGTTACCTGGTGATCAGCGACTCGACCTCCACCAGCGAGGGCATGATCGCCGCCTCGGACGCGTACAACGCGAGCGGCGCCGTGCCGTACTACGTCCGCAGCGTCGAGGAGATCGGCGGCTTCTTCGACGGTCTCGAACTGGCGGAGCCCGGCATCGCGCAGGTCACCCAGTGGCGCCCGGAGACGGACGGGTCCGACGGCTCGGACGGTTCCGCACCCGAGGTGGACGCCTACGGCGGCGTGGGCCGCAAGCCGTAACGGTGGGGCCGCGCCGGCCGCGTCTCGGTACGGGGGCCCGTACCGAGACGCGGCCGGTTTACGTCGACCGGTCGACCGGCTTCCGTCGGTCGGCTTCCGTAGCTTGGCTCCGTCGAGCGCTACCGGGGGGCCTCCCACCTCACCGTCGTACCCCGCTCGCCGTCCCCGTCCCCGTCGCCTTCATCGCCGTCGTCTCGTGAGCCGTCGTCCCGTACGCCGTTGTCCCGTACCGTCAGCCGTACCCCGTCCAGGTCTCCCGGCAGCCGGGCCGTCGCGTCGACCTCCACCTCGATCGACGTCACCCCGGACCTGCGGTGCGCGGCGGCCAGCGCGGCCCGCAGTACGGCGAGCAGCTCACCGCCCACCGGTTCGCCGACCAGGGTGTCCACCGGGCCCGTGAACCGTACGGACGGCCGGAAGCCCAGCAGGACCGCCGCGCCTCCCGTCTCGCGCAGCACCTTGCCCCGTACGCTCGTCGGTCCGTCGGCGGGCGGCTGCTGGAGCGCGAAGATCGTGGTGCGCACCTCCTGGATGGTGGAGTCCAGCTCGTCCACGGCCCGGCCGAGCAGCCCGTCGAGCTCCGTGTCCGCCACCCGCCGCCGCGTCGACTCCAGCATCATCTCCGTGGCGAAGAGCCGCTGGACCACCAGATCGTGCAGATCGCGGGCGATCCGGTCGCGGTCCTCGAACACCGCGAGCTGCTCCCGGTCGTGCTGCGCGTCCGCCAGCACCAGCGCGAGCGCCGCCTGTGACGCGAACTGGGTGGCCAGCAGCCGGTCCACACCGCGGTACGGGCGGCCCCCGCGCTTGCGCGGCAGGGCGAGCGTGCCGATCAGCTTGCCGCCGCTCTGGAGCGGCAGCATCATGCTCGGGCCGAACCGCGACCGCACATGCGTGGTCATCCGGGGATCCGTGGACGAGTCCTCGATGAACACCGGCTCACCGCCCAGGAGTTGGACGAGTACGGGGGATCCTGGCTCGATGGTCGTGCCGACGATGTCGCCGGGGTCGTCGACCGTGGACGCGGCGACGATCTCCATCCCGCCCTCGGCGGTCGGCTGGAGGACCACGCCCGCGAACGCGTCGGCGAGCACCCGGGCCGACTCGGCCACCGTCTCCAGCGCGTCCACGGCGTTCCGGCCGGTCAGCAGGGCGGTGGTGACGGCGGCGGCGCCCTCGATCCAGCGCTCGCGCTGCCGGGCCGTCCCGTACAGCCTGGCCGTACGGATCGCGCCGGCGGCCTGCGCGGCCAGGACGCGCAGCAGGCTCTGGTCCTGCTCGGTGAAGGAGCCGGTCCGCTTCTCCGTCAGATAGAGATTGCCGAAGACCTCGCCGTCCAGCTGGACCGGGACCCCGAGGAAGGAACGCATCGGGGGGTGGCCGGGCGGCACCCCGCGGGAGCGCGGATCGGTGGTCAGATCGTCGAGCCTGATGGGCCCCGGCTCCTCGATGAGGGCGCCGAGGAGCCCGGTGCGGCCGTCGGGCAGCCGGCCGATGCGGTGCCGCTCGGTGTCGCTCAGCCCGGCGGTGAACAGCTCGGTCAGCCCGCCGCGTTCGGCATCGGCGACGCCGAGCGCGCCGTACCGCGCGCCGATGAGTTCGGTGCCGGTGTCGACGACGTGCTGGAGCGTGGCGCGCAGTTCGAGGTCCATACCGATGCCGAGTACGGCTTCGAGCAGCCGGGGGAGCGGGGGCGGCGGGGCCTCCGCGCCGTCGTCCTGATCGCCGTCCGCGCCATCCCCGCCGCCCGTACCGCCCGCGTCGCCCTTCACCGGGCCGGCCTCAGTGCGCCTCGGCCAGCGGGTCAAGGACCATCGGCCTGACCTTGCCCTCCAGCATCGCCCCGATGCCCAGGACGGCACAGATGTCGGGCCGGTCCGCGATCGCCACCGGCACACCCGTCGCGTCCCGCAGCATCTGGTCGAGGCCCGGCAGCAGCGCGCTGCCGCCGACCATCATGATCCCGCGGTCCGCGAGGTCGGCCACCAGATCGGGCGGGCAGTCCCGCAGCACCTTGCCGATGCCGTCCAGGACGGCGGTCAGCGGGGTGTAGATCGCGGCCCGTACGGCGGCGGTGTCCACCAGCACCGAGCGGGCGATGCCCGTCGCCACGTCCCGGCCGTGGATCTCCGTGGTCGACGGGCCCTGCGGGTTGAGGCCGTTGCCGCTGAGCGCGAGCTGCAACGGGCGTACGGACTGGCTGGGCAGCATCAGTTCGTGCTGGTGGCGCAGGTACTGGATCACCGCGTGATCGATGGCGTTGCCGCCGATCGGGATCCGCTGCGCCGTGACGATCGAACCGAGCGAGAGCACCGCGACCTGCGTGGTCGCCGCACCGCACACCATGATCATGGTGGCGGTGGGCTGCTCCACCGGCAGCCCGGCGCCGACGGCGGCGGCGATCAGCGTGTCCACCAGCTCGACCCGGCGCGCGCCCAGACCGACCAGGGTCTCCACGGCCGCGCGCTGGGCCAGCGGGTCGCTGTCGTGCGGGGTGCAGGCGGCGGCCCGCAGGAAGGGCTTGCGGCGCAGCTGGCGGCGGAGTTTGTCGCCGATGAGATGCCGGAGCATCCGCTGCGCCATCTCGACGTCCACGACCGTGCCGCCCCTGACCGGCCGGGCGACCTGGATGTAGTCGGGGGTACGGCCCGTCATCTGCTCGGCGAGCGCCCCGACCGCGATGAGCGCGCCCGTACGGGTGTTGACGGCGGCGACGCTGGGCTCGTCCACGACGAGCCCGGCCCCCTTCACGAAGACCCGGGTCCGGGCGGCCCCCAGATCGACGGCGAGGTGACAGCGGCGCAACTGCTCAAGACTGACGGTCACGGCAGGGTCTCCCGAGAGCGCTGAGGTGGGTCACCGGCGGCGGCCGGCCCACTTCGCATCCTGCGGCCGGACGGGTCACCGCGCCCGCCGGGCTGGTCCGTACGGGCGTCCTATGCCGACGACTCCGGCCTACGCCGACGGCTCCGTCCTATGCCGACGGCTCCGTCCTATGCCGACGGCTCCGTCCTACGCAGACGGCTCCGTCCTACGCCAACGACTCCGGCCTCTCCGGCGCCCAGCGCTGCAACAGCCCCCAGGTGAACTCGGCGACCCAGCGCTCCTGATCCTGACCCTGCCCCGGGGTGAAGGCCAGCCGCAGCCGTGTCGGCGCGGTGCCCTCCATCGGCCGGGCGGGCGGGAACGCGCGGGCGACCTCGTCCACCGTGCAGGCCCAGGGGCGCAGATCCGCGGCCGTACGCAGCACGGGGCCCGCCGCGCCCGGCGCGCGGACCAGCCACTCGTTCCAGACCGCGCCGCCGGGTCCGGTCGTCACCTCGAAGCGCAGTCCGGGCCAGAGCGGTACTGGCCACAGCAGCGCCTCGCACTCCAGATCGCCGATCCGCCGCCGTACGGTGTGCTCCGGCGCGCCGAGCGCGGCGCGGTAGCGGGACAGCGCGCCCCGGGCGTGCGGCGAGCGCGCCCGCGCCTGCCAGCGCCGGTTGGCCTCGCGCATGGTGGCGAGGGAGACGCCCAGCTCGCGGCGGGCGTCGTCGACCAGATCGGGCTGGTGGTCGGCCATCCTGCGCAGCAGCACAAGCTGGAATTCGAGCGGCCCGAACGGCCCCTGGGACGTCATACGGCCATTCTGGTCACGGGAGTACGTCCTCGCCCAGCATCCGCTTGAGCAGATCCCGCAGCAGCGACCGCTCCGTGACCGAGAGCCCGGCGAGCGGCTCCCGGGCGAAGTCCAGCGTGTCCCGCATCAGCTCCGCCGTCGCGAGGCCCTTCTCCGTCGGAGCTGCCAGCTTCACCCTGCGGTCGGCCGGGTCGGGCCGCCGCTCCACCAGCGCGCGCGCCTCCAGCCGGTCCACGATGCCGGTGACATTGGACGGCTCGCACTTCAGCTGCCGCGCGATGCGGCGCATGGGCATGGGCTCCAGGGACAGCAGCCGCAGGACCCGCGCCTGGGCGCCGGTGAGGGAGTGCTCGGCGGCGGCCCGCTCGTACTCCTCGTAGTAGCGGGCCACGACGGAGCCGATGAGCTCGACCACTTCGCGGGTCAGCGGGTCTGTGCGGGGCGGTGGGGTGGCCATGGACACCAGCGTACCCGGATGCTTGACAACATGAAATATTCAGGTGCATGGTTGTTTCAGGTGATGAAGCTTTTCCGTCGAGGTGAGGCTCACCGCACCCGTCCGTCCGAGGAGGACCCGCACCCATGACCGCACTCCCCACATCCGGCCGCGCCTGGCATCTCGTCGCCCGCCCCGACGGCTGGCCCAAGCCGTCGGACGTCGCCCTGCGCGACGTTCCGGTGACCGAGCCGGGTGAGGGCCGGATCCTGGTCCGGAATCTGCACTTCTCGGTCGACCCGTACATGCGCGGCCGGATGAACGACGTGAAGTCGTACACCCCGCCGTTCGAGCTGGACCGGCCGATGGACGGCGGAGCGGTCGGCGAGGTCATCGCCTCCCGCGCCGAGGGCTTCGCGGTCGGCGACCATGTTCTGCACGGCCTCGGCTGGCGTGAGTACGCCGAGCTCCCGGCCGCGCGCGCCACCAGGATCGACGCTCCGCTCCCCGCGTACCTCGGGGTGCTCGGTATGACCGGTCTGACCGCCTACGCCGGCCTCTTCGAGACCGCGTCCTTCAAGGAGGGCGACGCCGTCTTCGTCTCCGGCGCCGCCGGGGCCGTCGGCAGCCAGGTCGGCCAGCTGGCGAAGATCAACGGCGCCTCGCGGGTGATCGGGTCGGCCGGTTCGGACGAGAAGGTCAAGCTGCTCATCGAGGAGTACGGCTTCGACGCGGCGTTCAACTACAAGAACGGCCCGGTCAGGGAGCAGCTCAAGGAAGCCGCGCCCGACGGCATCGACGTCTACTTCGACAACGTCGGCGGCGAGCACCTCGAAGCCGCGATCTCCGCGCTGAACGTGAACGGCCGCGCGACCCTGTGCGGTGCGATCGCCCAGTACAACAACACGGGCCCGACCGCCGGCCCGAGCAACCTCGCCCTCATGATCGGCAAGCGCCTGCGCCTCCAGGGCATGCTGGTCGGCGATCACTTCGGTCTCAAGGAGAAGTTCGTCCAGGACGTCTCGGGCTGGATCGCCTCGGGGCAGCTGAAGTACCGCGAGACGACGGTCGAGGGCATCGAGAACGGCTTCGACGCGTTCCTCGGTGTGCTCCGGGGTGACAACACCGGGAAGATGATCGTCACCCTGGGCTGAGCACCACCATCGTCCGCACGGCCGAGGGCCGCACCCCGATCCACCCGGGGCGCGGCCCTCGTCGCTTTGTTCGCTTGTTCGGCATTCTGGACATGGCCCGGATTTTTGGGCGAGGCATTGACGTGAATTCCTGATCGACCGTACGTTTTCGTTCGAAGTTACGGTTGCGGTTCGGCATTTCGGACGGTGGGGTGGGAGCGCGTACAGGGCCGGACCACTCTCGGTCGAAGCGCTTCCGTGTCCGTCCCGTCCCTCCCGTCCCTCCCGTCCCTCTCGTCGCTCCCCGTCCCCGTCCCCGTCCGTATTCGCCGCACAGAATCAGTTGAGGAAGCCATGACCCGATCCGCCCGCTTCACCCTGCACCCGGACTTCACGGTCGGCGAGGTGAACCCCCGGCTCTTCGGCTCGTTCGTCGAACACCTTGGCCGCTGTGTCTACACCGGCATCCACGAGCCCGGCCACCCGTCCGCCGACGAGGCCGGACTCCGTACGGACGTCCTCGAACTCGTCCGCGAGCTGGGCCCCACGGCCATCCGCTACCCGGGCGGCAACTTCGTCTCCGGCTTCTGCTGGGAGGACAGCGTGGGACCGGTGGACGAGCGGCCCCGCCGGCTCGACCTGGCCTGGAAGACCACGGAGTCCAACCGCTTCGGGCTCGGCGAGTTCATCGACTTCGTCCGCAAGGCCGGCCCCGAGGCCGAGCCGATGATGGCAGTCAACCTCGGTACGCGCGGGGTGGCCGAGGCCATCCAGCTCCAGGAGTACGCCAACCACCCGTCCGGCACGGAGCTCTCCGACCGCCGCATCGCGAACGGCGACAAGGACCCGTACGGCATCCGGCTCTGGTGCCTGGGCAACGAGGTGGACGGCCCCTGGCAGACCGGCCACAAGACGGCCGAGGAGTACGGGCGGATCGCCGCCGAGACCGCGCGGGCGATGCGGCAGATCGACCCGGACGTCGAACTGGTCGCCAGCGGCTCGTCCAACTCCACCATGGACACCTTCGCCTCGTGGGAGGCGACGGTCCTCGCCGAGACGTACGACCTCGTCGACTATGTCTCCCTGCACAGCTACTACTGGGAGACGGACGGCGACCGGGACTCCTTCCTCGCCTCGGCGGTGGACATGGAGGCGTTCATCGAGAAGGTCGTGGCGACCTGTGACCATGTCGGGGCCCGGCTGAAGTCCGACAAGAAGATCAACCTCTCGTTTGACGAGTGGAACGTCTGGTACCTGGAGAAGCCGAACCCGCACCCGGTCGAGGACTGGCAGGAGGCCCCCCGCCTGCTGGAGGACATCTACTCGGTGACCGACGCCGTCGTCTTCGGCTCACTGCTGATCGCGCTGCTCCGGCACGCGGACCGGGTGACGGTCGCCTGCCTCGCCCAACTCGTCAACGTCATCGCGCCGATCATGACCGAGCCGGGCGGCGCCGCATGGCGGCAGACCACCTTCTACCCCTTCGCCCAGGCGTCGAAGTACGGGCGCGGCACCGTGCTGGACGTACGGGTCGACTCGCCGTCGCACACCACGAAGAAGCACGGCGAGGCCGACCTGCTGCACGCCACCGCCGTCCGCGCCGAGGACGGCTCGGTCACCGTCTTCGCCGTCAACCGCAGCCAGACCGAAGCGCTGCCGCTCACCGTGGAGCTGGCCGGCCTCGGTCTGACGACGGTCGTCGAGCACAGCGTCCTCGCCGACGCCGACCCGGAGGCCAAGAACACCCTGGAGCACCAGGACCGCGTCACCCCGCACGCGGGCGAGGGCACGTCCCTGGCCGACGGCTCCCTGACGGCCACTCTGGAGCCGCTCTCCTGGAACGTGATCCGGCTGGCGGGCTGACGCCAACGGCATGGCCGGGTAAAGCACTTCTCATCGGTACGGAAACTCTGTACGGGCATGAAACGCCCACGCGGAGATCGCCATCTTTCGGGGCGAGCAGGCTGGAACGGATGATTCCGTTTCACTCGCTCACAGAGAGATGTGAACCGTGAGAAAGAGGCCCAAAGTGGAACTTTTCAATGGCGGTAGCGGCGTCCGGAACAACGGGACCGGCCGGCGCGGCGCGCGTGCGCTGCGCCGGACCGGCGTGCTGGCGCTCGGGAGCGCCGTGGTCGCCGGTTCGCTGCTGGGGGCGGGCGCCGCGTACGCCGCGCCCGCGCACGTCAAGCCGTCACCGGCGCCGGTCCCGGTGACGGGCCGGGCCGGGGGCGCGGAAGTGAGGATCGTCGACTGGTCCTCGCACGCCACGCTGAAGCCGGGCGGCAAGGCCGAGACGTTCATCCTCCGCGTGCACAACGACACCGGACACACCCTCGAACACGTCCGGTTCGGCTACAGCACCTACGCGCCCGAGCAGCCGGTGCTGAAGGAGCTCAGCCACGGCACGTGGAAGAAGGTGCCGTGGGGGCACACGCCCGAAGGGAAGCGCGGTGAGCACTCCTTCGCCGGGCTCGGCGAGCGGACCGTGAAGAAGGGCGCCACGGTCAGCGTCAAGGTCCGGGTCTCGCTGCCCAGGCACTGGGACAGGAAGGTCACCCATGTGAAGGCCGAGGCGGGCGCCGAGGGCAAGGGCTGGACCGACTTCAAGCCGGTGGACTTCAAGGTCGCCGAGGCGCGCTGAGAGCCGGTTGGAGGCGCGTGCCCGTACGGTGCCCCGGTGGAGCGCTCCACCGGGGCACCGCACGGGCACGCGCACCCGGCGAAGGACGTCTGCGTGAACCGTTGACGCGCAAGCGCTTCGACTCTAGTTTCCCGTCCGACACCGCGCGTGCGGTCCGGCATGCCGAACGGGATCCGGTTCCGCCGGCCGCGCTTTCTCCCCCCACGCCGTAAGGAGAGTCCGCGTGAGCCGCACCTCCCGCAGAACCCTGCTCCTCGCCCTGCCCGCCGCCCTGCTCCTCGCCCTCGTCCCGAGCAGCGCCTCGGCCTACCCCAACCCCGGCCGGGTCACCGGTGACATCGTCGTCCACGACCCGACCATGCTCCGCACCCCCGCCGGGCAGTACCTCCTCTACTCCACCGGCGACGGCCTCCAGGCCCGTACCTCCACCGACCGCGTCGCCTTCGGCCGCGCGGGCTCCGCCTTTCCCACCCGGCCCGCCTGGTGGTCCACGTACTCCCCGGCCAAGGACCCCTGGGCGCCGGACATCTCGTACCACGGCGGCAAGTACCTGATGTACTACGCCGTCTCGACCTTCGGCTCCAGCACCTCCGCCATCGGCCTCGCGGGCTCCACCACCGGGCAGCCCGGCAGCTGGACCGACTACGGCACCGTCTACACGTCGAACGCGAGCAGCGACTACAACGCCATCGACCCCAACCTCTTCGTCGACGACGACGGCACCTGGTGGCTGACCTTCGGCTCCTGGTGGACGGGGATCAAGATGATCCGGATCGACCCGTCGACCGGCAAGCAGTACGCGGGCGACACCACCCGCTACGCCCTCGCCTCCCGCCCCACCGGGACCAAGGCCGTCGAAGCGCCGTACCTGGTCAAACGGAACGGCTTCTACTACCTCTTCGCCTCGTACGACACGTGCTGCGCCGGCACCGCCTCCACGTACAAGATCAAGGTCGGCCGGGCCTCCCGGGTCACCGGGCCCTACGCCGACAAGAACGGCGTCGCCATGATGAACAACGGCGGCACGCCCGTGCTGGAGAGCCACGACCGCTACATCGGCCCCGGCGGACAGTCCGTCATGGCGGACACGGACGGCGATCTGCTCGTCTACCACTACTACGACGGCCAGGACAACGGCACGCCCAAGCTCGGCGTCAATCTGCTGAGCTGGTCCGGCGGCTGGCCGACGGCGTACTGACGGGCGACGCGATCCCATGACGCACACCACGACACGGAAGATGACGCGCACCACGACGCGGAACACGAGCCGGACCACGGCACACGTCGACCGGCCGCCCCCGCCCGCCTTCCTCTTCGTCCTGCTCTGCTCCGCCCTGGTCGCCTTCATGTGCTTCGTCGCGATCGTCGCGCCACCGGCCGGGGCAGCCGAGGGCCGCCCGTACACCAACCCCGTCAAGTCGCAGAAGGGCGCCGACCCCTGGATCCAGTACCACGACGGTGACTACTACCTCATCACCACGTCCTGGACCTCCGAACTCACCATGCGCAAGTCGCCCACCCTGGCCGGGCTCGCCACCGCGCCCAGCGTCCAGGTGTGGTCCGACTCCACCTCCTCGCGCTGCTGCAACATGTGGGCGCCCGAGATCCATCTGGTCAACGGGCACTGGTACCTGTACTACGTGGCCGGCCAGGGCATCACCGACTACAACCCCACCCAGCGCGTCCACGTCCTGGAGAGCGCGGGCACCGACCCGATGGGCCCGTACACCTACAAGAACCAACTGGGCGGCGGCTGGATGCTCGACGCCAGTCTCCTCACCCTCGACGGCCGCCTCTACCTGCTCGGCAGCGCGAGCGGCGGCGGTACGCAGAACCTGGTCATCGCGCCGATGTCCAACCCGTACACCCTGAGCGGCGGCTTCTCCACGATCTCCACGCCGGGCTACGACTGGGAGAGAGCGGGCGGCACGGTCAACGAGGGGCCCGAAGTGCTCCAGCGGGGCGGGAAGACGTTCATCGTCTACTCGGCGAGCGGCTGCTGGACCCCCGACTACAAGCTCGGCCTGCTCACCTACACCGGGACCGACCCGCTGAGCGCGTCCTCCTGGACGAAGAAACCCACCCCGGTCTTCTCCCGCTCCGACGCGGCGGGGGTCTACGGCCCCGGCCACAACGGGTTCTTCACCTCGCCCGACGGAACGGAGAGCTGGATCGTCTACCACGCCAACAACTCCGCGAGCGGCGGCTGCGACAACGGACGGACCACCCGCGCCCAGAAGTTCACCTGGAACGCGGACGGCACCCCGGACCTCGGCACCCCCGTCGCCCCCGGCCGCACCCTCCCCGGCCCGTCCGGCGAGAGCGCGGCCACCCCCACCGGTTACACCCTGGTCAACCGCAACAGCGGCAAGTGCCTTGAGGTGGCGGACGGTTCGACGGCCGACGGCGCGAACGTCATCCAGTGGAGCTGCGACGGCGGCACCCACCAGCGGTGGCGGATCGAGGACCTCGGCAACGACACCAGCCGGCTCGTCAACACCGCCACCGGCAAGGTCCTCGACACCGCCAACTGCTCCGTCGCCGACGGCGCCGATCTGCGCCAGTGGTCCTGGCTGAACAACACCTGCCAGGCGTTCCGGTTCGTCGTCACCGACCGGGGCGGCTGGGTACGGATCGTCGGCGCCCGCAGCGGCAAGGTCGCGGACGTCGAGAACTGCTCGACGGCCGACGGCGCCGACGTACGGCAGTGGTCGTGGCTGAACAACACCTGCCAGCAGTGGCAGTTGAAGCCGGTGAGCTGAGGGCCGGGGGCGGTCGCTCGCACGGCCGCCCCCGGCACCTCCGCCCGTACGGCCAGCCCGTACGGTCACCCCGTACGCCGGCCCTCGTGTCAGCCCGCCGCGCCCAGCAGCGCCCGGCCGACCTGCGCGAACTGCCCCTTCGGGTGGTCCCGGAAGAGCGGCTCCGTGCCGAACAGCACCACCGGCGCGCCCACCGCCGACGTACCGCTGACGACCGACGCGCGGCCCGCCGCGTCCGCCCGGCCGCCCGTGCCGTTGGCGAGCGCGCGCCAGTGGCCGGAGACCAGCGGGTCGCCCGTGGCGTACGACTGGTCGACGCGTACGCCGGAGCCCAGGGCGGTGAACCAGCGCGGCGAGTACACAAAGGCGTGCGCCGGGGCGCCACCGGTGACCGGGCCACCCGCGTTGACCACCCGCACCACACCGTTGGCGTCACCGTTGCCCGCCACCGGACGCGCCTCCAGCAGCCCGGCGGCCGTGTTGAACGCCGACCCGGCGGAACCGACCGCGACCACCCGGCCGCCCCCGGCCAGGAAGCCGTTCAGCGCCGTGCGCGCGGTCGCGTTCAGGGCGCCGTACGACAGCCCGGACGACACGTACAGCACCTCGGCCGCCGACCAGTCGAAGCCCGCGTTGAGGATCGCGGTCGACACCGGTGTCACCTCGAAGCCCATCTCGCGCAGCGCGAACTGCTCGCCGGGGGTGACGGCGGCGGCGACGCGGGTACGGTGCAAGGCTGCTGTCCCCGGCTCGCTCGCGGCGCCGAAGGCGACCCCGTACCGGCTCGCGAGTACGGTCGCCTGCGGACGTGCCGACGCCGGTACGACGGCCGAGCCGTCCGCCGCGCGCCGTACCGAAACGCCCTGCGCGAGAAGCGAGTTGAGCGCCGTCAGCTCCTTCGCGTCGTCCAGCGCGAGCCGCAGCGCGCCCCGGCCCCCGGCCACGGAACCGGTCGGCGCGGCGGCCACGACCCGGCGCCCGGCCACCGGCAGCCGCCCTGCCACCCGCTGGACCTTGTCCACGCTCGCGCCCCACAGCAGCCCGAGGCTCCACCCCGAGATGTCGTACATGGTGGAGACATCCGCGCTGATGTCACGGCCCTCGCCCAGGATCACATTGGCGAGACCGCGCTTCGGCTGACGCATGTCGACGACGTACGAACCCGCCGGATACGCGCGTCCGTCCAGCCGGAACCCGGCGGCGGCCCGCTCCACCCGTACGTCATTGGCGACCAGATGGTCCACCAGCCGCGCGGCGGCCGTCGCGGAGCGCTGACCCGCGCCCGCCGGAATCACGTACGCGCGCGGGAAGTCGGTGGTGTACACGTCCTCGGGACCGATGCCGGGCACCCCCGGCACGGTCTTCTCGGACACCGGCCGCTGCGCCTCCCCCGCCGCGCCGCGCCGGAACACCTCGATCTGGTCGGCGAGCACCGAGGTGCGGTGGCTGAGCGTGTAGTCGAGCGTCGCGCGCATCACCGCGCCCGCGATGTCCGTGTTGATCGCGGAACGCCGGCGCAGCTCCTCGGCCGGCAGGGAGTCGTACGAGCTGTTGTTGACGCGCATCGGGAACTCGACGGTGTGCGAGGCCACCGCGCCCTGGAAGGCCATGTACTGCGGGGTGAAGATGGGCGGCCAGTCGTCCCAGCCCTCCTGCTGGTCGCGGAAGGGGATGACGGGCGGCTGGACGCCGTCCTTCGCGGGCGTGTAGCCGAGGTCGTTGACCGCCTTCTCCATGCCGAGGGCGTTGGCGTAGGTGTTCTTGAGGAAGAGGTCGTACTCGTAGTTCTCGCCGTGCGGCGGGGTCGTCGGCTCGATGAGGGTGCCGTTGACGTACCCGTGCAGATCGAGCATGACGGCGGGCTGCTTGTCGACGGCGATCTGCCGCATGGCGCGGACCTCGGGCTGGGACGCGGTGATGAAGTCCCGGTTGAGGTCGAAGCCGTTGGCGTTGGCGCGGGTGCCGGCGATACGGCCGTCGGGGTTGGCGGTGACGTTGAGGTAGATCCGGTTCTTCGCCAGCAGCCCGGCGGTCTTCGCGTCCTTGGCCTTCGCCAGCTCCTCGATGAGCGCGAGGGCGGCATCGGTGCCCTCCCACTCGTTGCCGTGGATGTTGTTGTTGATGAAGACCGGGGTCTTGTACGACGACTTGACCGCCCGGTCCTTGGCGGCGGTGGCGGGGGAGTTCCCGATCAGCTCGCGCATCCGGTCCTGCTCGCGGGCCTGCCGGGCGCTCTCGGGCGCGGTGACGGTGACGAGATACAGCTCGTGCCCGCCCGCCGAACGGCCCGCGACCTCGACGCCGACGCGATCACCCAGCTTCTGGAGGGCGTTGAGCCGGGGAGCGAGCGAGTGGTACGGGGCGAGGCCGAGCTTGATCGACTTGTCGGCCGGGTTTTCGGGCGGCGCGCTCAGGACGGTACGGCGCGGATAGCCACCGTCTTTGCGGAGCGCGGGCGCGGCACTGGTGCCGGCACCGGTACCAGTGCCGGCACCGGCGGGCTTGGCCGGCGGAAGCGCGGCGGCGGTGCTGGTGCCGGCGTCCGGGCCGCCGCGTTCCCGTACCGGGTGCGGGTGCTGACGCGCGGCTGCGCCGGGGTCGGGCGCGGCGACGGCGGTCGGGAGCGGGACGAGCAGCAGGGCACCGGCGGTGACGGCGGCGGCGGTGGTGGTGAGCAGGGCGGGTCTGGAGATACGGCGGGGTGTGCGGCTGGGTATGCCCATAGGTCTGGTTCCTCCGGCTGTAGAGGGAAGCGATAGACGATGATCGGTGGCGCTGATCGTCAGGCAGGGTCTACCCGTTGTGTTCCGGAACGACCACCTCCGTATGACGGGGAGGGGTCGGCCGCGTCCGTCCCGGACGGGACCGGGGCTGTCAGAGGGCGCCGGTAGTCTGCTTGCCATGCGTCCCATGCGTGATCTCACGGCCGGATTCGGCTATCTGTTGAAGGGCCAGCGGTGGGCCGGCACCCACGGCCGCCGGTTCGGCTTCGGGCTGCTGCCCGGACTGATCACCCTGGTGCTGTACGCGGGTGCCCTCGTCGGCCTCGGCTTCGGCGCCGACAACCTGGTGGCGTGGTCGACCCCGTTCGCCGACGGCTGGTCCTCGCCCTGGCTGGGCCTCTTCCGGGGTTCCCTGACCGTGCTCGTCTTCGCGCTCGGCCTCTTCCTCGCGGTGATCACCTTCACGGCCGTCACCCTGCTGATCGGCTCGCCGTTCTACGACGTGCTGTCGGAGGACGTCGACCGCGAGGCGGGCGGCGAAGTCCCCCAGTCCGGCCTGTCGTTCTGGCACGACCTGTGGATATCCACCCGGGACAGCGTCCGGATCCTGGTCCGCGTCGCGCTGTACGGCGTACTGCTCTTCGCGCTCGGCTTCATCCCGGTCATCGGACAGACGGTCATCCCCGTCCTGGGCTTCTGCGTCTCCGGCTTCTTCCTGGCCGAGGAACTGACAGCGGTGGCGCTGGCCCGCCGCGAGATCCAGCTGAAGGAACGCCTCGTACTGCTCCGGGGCCGCCGCATGCTGGCTCTGGGCTTCGGCGTACCCCTGACGCTCGCCTTCCTCGTACCGTTCGTGGCGGTCTTCCTGATGCCGGGCGCGGTGGCGGGCGCGACGATGCTGGTGCGGGAACTGGCGCCAGTGGAACCGTCGTTGGATCTGCCCGAGCCGACTCCGGCGGCGGCGACCAGGGACGCTTCCCAGACGCATCCGATCATGGAGGGGTGAGTAAAGAAAAGGTAAATCAGGTGTGATGTATGCCATGTTTCCGCAAAGCCTTTACGTGCGCTGTTTCGGGCCTCCCTTGGGTAACTTCCCACTCTTCACATTCACTTCACGGAATGCGCAGGGTGGATCATGGGACAAGATCAGCGGTCCCTCTCCGTCGGAGAGGGGCGGATGTGGCACGAGAAGAGCGCGAGTCTGCGCTGGACAGCCGGGGCCCTGGCGGTTCTGCTGTCCGTAACGGTCATGGAGGGCGTGGCGGTTGCCGATGCGGGCGATACCGGCGCCGGGGCCTCGTCGGTGAAGGAGAGACCCGTCGACGGGGTGCGTCAGGCAGCGGATATCGCCTCGGCGAAGGTCGCGGCCCGTCTGTGGGGTGAGCGGGTCGAGGCTCTGTCGGAGCGTACGGAGACCTCCACGACGTGGGTGAACAAGGACGGCACGCTCACCACCGAACTGGCGGCCGGGCCTGTGCGGTTCGAGCATGACGGTGAGTGGACCGATGTCGATGTCTCCCTGAGGTCGGACGGTGAGGGAGGTGTAGAGGCTGCCGCGCATCCGAACGGGCTGCGTCTGGCGGGCCGTACGGGCACGCCGCCGCGCTCGCTGGAGGCGGGGCAGCGGGAAAAGGCGACGGATCTGGTCACGCTCGGGGAGGGCGACGAGCGGATTACGTTGAGGTGGAAGGGCGGTCTGCCTGAACCGGAACTTGACGGCACACGCGCCACGTACGTCGATGCGGTCCCGGGCGCCGATGTGGTCATCGAGGCGACCCGGACGGGGTTCGAGCAGTATGTGGAGATCAAGAGGCGTCCGGACACGGATGACTACACGTACACACTTCCGCTGAAGGCCGAGGGCCTGACAGTGAAGGAGCAGGCGGACGGCAGTGTGCTGTTCACTGATGAGGAGAACAGGCGCCGGGCCGTGATGCCGGCGCCGATGATGTGGGATGCCACGGTGGATCCGGTCTCCGGTGAGCACACCCGGCGGGTTCCGGTGGCGATGAAGGTGGTGGGCAAGGGCTCGTCCGTCGACCTGGTGGTGACTCCCGACGCCGGCTTCCTGGCCGATGCGGAGACGAAGTACCCGGTGACGGTGGACCCGTCCACGTCCTCCCTGAGCAACGTCTTCGACACGTATGTCCAGCAGGGTGAGACGCGTGACTGGTCCACGGACACCGAGCTGGACCTCGGTAATCCCGGCACGACCAACTCCAATGGCACACCCCGTACGGCGCGTTCGTTCATCACGTGGAATACGGCGCCCTTTGCGGACGCGCTGGTGTCCAGTGCGAAGCTGAGCCTGTGGAACTTCCAGTCGGCCAATCAGGACGACTGTGCCGCGAAGCCGTGGGAGGTGTGGTCCACCGGTGCGGCCTCGACGGCATCGCGCTGGACGGACCAGCCGGCCTGGACTGCGCGCAAGGCCACCTCGACCGAGACCAAGGGCAACCCCGCCTGCACAGCGGATGGTTGGATCAATGCTGATGTGACGAGTCTTGCGCAGGAGTGGGCTTCGGCGAAGGCCGCCAAGGGGCACATGGGGCTGCGTGCTACCAGCGAGACCACAGTCGCGCAGTGGAAGCGGGTCAACTCCGCCAACGCCGCGTCCAATCCGCCGAAGTTGGTGGTCAACTACAACTACCGGCCCCGCACGGGAATGAAACAGGAGGCCGGTCCGCCGTACTTCTCCTACGACGGTGCGTACGTGGTCAGCACCCTGACGCCCACCCTTCGGGACACCTTTGTCGACCCCGACGGTGACAAGGCGAACGGGACCTTCCAGGTCTACGACAACGCTACCAACGCCCAGGTCGGTGCCAATTACGTCTCGAAGTTCGTCGCTTCGGGGCAGCCCGCCTCGGTGACGGTCCCGGCTGGGGTGCTGGCCGAGGGGAAGACGTACAAGTTCCGTACCTCGCCGTATGACGGGACGCACTACAACACCGGCTGGTCGGCGTGGAAGACCTTCACGGTCGACACGAAGGCCCCCTCCGCGCCGACAAGGATCGTCTCGACGGACTACCCGGTGGGGCAGTGGGTCAAGGGCGAGGGCCAGGCCGGTACGTTCACGCTCACGCCCCCAGCCGCCGACCACCACTGGCTGGAATGGTCCCTGGATGGGGTGACCTGGACCAAGGTCACCACCAACGGCGCCGCGGCGGTCAGGGCGATCAGCGTCACGCCGCCAAAGAACGGCACACATGTCCTCCAGGTCCGCGCCGTGGACAAGGCGGACAACAAGTCCGAGGCACTCGAATACACCTTCCACGCCGGGGCCGGCGGCTTCGTACAGCCATCCGAGGGCGAGCGCACCGCACGCCGACTGCCACTGGTCGCCGAGGCCGACGGCACCAAGTACAACCAGGTCGCATACTCCTGGCGCCGCTCCGAGGCCGACGCCTGGGTACGCATTCCGGTGGGACAGGTGACCTCCGGCGGCACCGCCCTGTCCGCGTGGCCGGTACCGCTGGTCAACGGCAAGAACGCACCACTGGTGTGGAACGCCACTGACACCGTCGACCCGGACGGCAGCGTCCAGATCAAGGCTGACTTCACCGGCCCGGGCTCGGCGGCCTCCAGCACCGTACCGCTGACCGTCGTCGTCGACCGCAATGCCTCCGGCGCCGCCGCCAGTGAAGTGGGACCTGGTTCAGTGAACCTGCTCACCGGCGACTACACCCTCTCGGACACCGACGCCTCGTTCTTCGGGATGTCGGTGACTCGTTCCACGTCCTCCCGCACGCCCAACCAGGGTGCGAACCAGGAGGGCCAGGCGCCGATCTTCGGCAAGGAGTGGGTGGCCGGTACCGTTGCGGAGGAGGCCGATTCGGACTACAGCCACGTACGACGGGTCTCCGACACCGCGGTCGATGTGGTGCTGGACGAGGGCGACGCGATCCACTTCACCGCCAACGCGGCGAGGACCGGTTGGATACCGGAGCCCGGAGCGGAGGACTTGACACTCAAGGGCTCGGTGACCAGCACTTTTACACTGAGTGATACTGAGGGAACGGTCACCACGTTTACCAAGCCGGACGCGGCGGCGATCACCTGGCAGGTCAGCAGCGTGCTGCTGGACGGTCTGGCCAACTCCACCACGAAGACCGTCTCCGAGACGGTCACGGTCGACGGCAAGAGGCTGGCCCGCCCGAAGCGGATCATCGCGCCGACCACTGCCGCCACTACGGCAGCTTGCGAGGCCGGCCCGTCGACCAAGGGCTGCCGAGTGCTGGACTTCGTTTACGCGAGCGCCACCACCGCCACCGGTACTCAGACCGACGTGCAGTTCGGTGACTTCAAGGACCAGGTCAGCGAGATCAGGGTCTGGACCACCGCCCCCGGAGCGAGCGCGGCCACCGCGACGGCGGTGGCGAAGTACCGCTACGACTCCAACGGCAGCCTTCGCCAGCAGTGGGATCCCCGGCTGAGCCAGGCCACCCAGACCCAGTACGCCTACTACGGCGGCCGGGTCACCTGGCTGGATCCGGCGGGGCAGTTGCCGTATACCTTCACCTACGGCAACGCGGGTGCCGGAACGGTGCCTTCGGCCGGCATGCTCCTCAAGGTCTCCCGTCAGGCCCTCAAGCAGGGCACCAAGGACACCATCGAAGGTGACGCCGTCACCAGCCTTGTCTACGGTGTCCCGCTGACCGGCGCCAAGGCACCGCATGACATGGGCGCCTCCAATGTGCTGAGGTGGGGGCAGCTCGACGCCCCGACCGATGCCACGGCCGTCTTCCCGGCAGACGCCGTCCCCGCTGTGAACGACGGGGCCGATCTGGGGGCGGCCGACTACCGCCGTGCCACGGTCAACTATCTGAATGCCTCGGGCCGTCAGGTGAACACGGCCGACCCGGGTAGGAACATCTCCACCGCCGAGTACGACCGCTTCGGCAACGCCGTCCGTGAGCTGACCGCCGGCAACCGCGTCGTGGCGCTGGGCGCCACGGCCGGGGACAAGGCTGTCCTGGAGGACCTGGGGATCAGCTCCCTGTCCAGCAGCGAGCGTGCGCAGTTGCTCTCCACCACCTCGCTCTACAGCGACAACGGCATCCGGAACACCGAGACCTTCGGCCCGATGCGCCGCGTCGACCTGACCGAGGACCTCAAGGACGGCTCCACGGTCCTGGTGACGGCGGGCACTTCGGTCCCGGCGCGCGCCTGGACCGTCAACGAGTACGACGAGGGTCGTCCGACGAACGGTACGGCGACGGTCAAGGACCAGCTCACCATGACCGTCACCGGGGCGCGAGTGCGCGACTACTACTCGGTGATGGGCGAGCAGCGTGTCTCGCAGACGGTCTACGACTGGGTGAAGGGCCTGCCCACCCTGTCCATCCAGGACTCCGGCGGCCTCAGCCTCACCACCACGACCGGGTACGACTCCCAGGGCCGGGTCACCAGCCAGGTACTCCCCGGCGGCACTGGGAGCGACGCGGCCAGCCGTATCACCGTCTACTGGTCGGCGTCCGGCACCGGCTGGTGCCAGGGCCGTCCCGAATGGGCGGACCAGGTGTGCTGGACCGGCCCCGGCGGTAATATCACGGGCGGCGGGAGCCGCCCCAACCAGACGATCGACACCAGCACGGAGTACGACCGCTGGGGCAACCCCAGCACAGTCGTCGACACCGCCAACGGCGCTACCCGCACGACCAGCACCACCTACGACGCCGCGGGGCGGGCGGTACGGACCGCGGTGACGGGTGGCATCGGCCAGGCGGTCCCGGAGACCACCACCGAGTACGATCCCGCGACCGGCCAGGTCGTCAGGGTCACGTCTCCGACCGGCGGAACCATCACCAAGGAGTATGACAGGCTCGGGCGTCAGATCTCCTACACGGACGCCGACGGTGGCGTGACCAGGACCGAGTACGACCTGCTGAACCGTCCGGTCAGGGAGAGCGACTCCGTCCCCTCCACCGTCACCTACACCTACGACCACACCGTCGAACCCCGTGGTTTGGCCACCCGACGCACCGACTCGATCGCCGGTTCCTTCCAGGCCGGCTACGACGCGAACGGCTCGGTCAGCACGGAGAAGCTGCCCGGCGGGTACACCCTCACCGTTACCGAGGACACCGCCGGAACCGCCGTCAACCGCACGTACACGCGTGACAGCGACGAGCTCACGGTCTACTCCGACACGGTCACCGAGTCCGTCCATGGGCAGAACACCACGCACGCCGGGTGGTCGGACCAGACCTACCGGTACGACAAGGTTGGCCGTCTCACCTCGGTGGAGGACACGGCGGGCATGGTGTGCACGAAGCGCACGTACACCTTCGACAAGCGCACCAATCGCACCTCTCGCACCACTGCCACCGGTGAGAACGGTGAGGACTGCCCCGCCATCGGAGGCGCCACCCAGAACTCCACCTACGACAGCGCCGACCGCCTGCTCGACGCCGGTTACGTCTACGACGGGTTCGGCCGCACCACCACCGCACCGGGCAACGGCACGATCGGCTACTACGCCAACGATCTTGTCCACCGGCAGACCATCGACGGCAGGCGCCAGACGTGGCAACTGGACGCGGGCCTGCGCTTCCGTTCCTGGACGACGGAGACCGGCGGCGGCATTGACTGGGCCCTGACCGGCTCCAAGCTCAACCACTATGACGGCGATGGCGACAACCCTCGCTGGATCGTCGAGGACACCGCTACGGGTGCTGTGACCCGTAACGTCGAATCCGCTGTTGGAGACCTCTCCGCCACCACAGGCAAGGACGGCGGTACGGTCCTTCAACTCTCCACTCTCCATGGGGACATAGCCCTCCAGCTCCCCTTGGACCCGGAACAGGCTCCCGTGGCCCTGGACAGCGACGAGTACGGCAACCCCCGTGAGGGGCAGCAGCCCACTCGCTACGGTTGGCTCGGCGCCAAGCAACGCGCGACCGAGACCCTCACGGGCCTCAGCCTCATGGGCGTCCGGCTCTACAGCCCCGCGATTGGGCGCTTTCTCTCCGTGGACCCGGTCTACGGCGGGAACCTGAACGCCTACGAGTACGCTCACGCCGATCCGCTGAACCGCTTCGATCTCGATGGGAAAAAGAGCTGGTGGAAGCGGGGGCTGGCTAATCGCTATGTTCGTGGAGCGGCTATCGGGATCGCCGTCGGCGCCATATGTATAGGTAGTGCGGGAGTCGGCTGTGCTGTCATAGCCGGCGCTACCGTAGGTGCCGGGCTGGGGGCGCTCAATTATCGAGTAAATACCCAATCCCGCACCAGGAGTGGATACGGAGATGCGCTGTATCGGGGGGCGATTCAGGGGGCATTCGTCGGCGGGAGAGGTGCCATTTTCTCACGGTACTCTTACAGCCTGAAGACGAGGTACGGATACAGCGGATTCCGCGGTGGTCGGCCGACGGGGCGCCATGCGCGGGTGAAGAGGAAGTCGTACATGGGTGCATTCAAATTCAGTCAGCAGATGATCAGACACAAGCGTCACTTTGGCAGCTGGAGATAGCGCGAGACTGCCGGGTTCGGGATGCTTGAGTCCCGAACCCGGCAGTGCGCAGCTCTACCCGAAAATGCATCGGAGAAAGAGTGTACCGAAAGAGAGATTTCGCGCGAGTTGCCCTGGTGGCATTGGTTATTGTTACCAGTGTGCCGGCGGTGGCTCTGGTGGATTCCCGCGTTCGCTGGTGGGTGTGGGGTGTTGTTCTGCCCGCTGTCGTGTTTCTTTTCTGGCGGCTTTGGCGGATTGCCTTCGTGGAGGATCAAGAGGGGGTGGCAAACCCTGATGAGGTTTTGCGGCGGAGCGACTTCGAGAGATTCCCTCGTGATATCGAGACGATCGGTCATGCGGTTCGCGATCGGCGTTTCCGGTCCGGAAGGTTCGCCAACGGATACAAGAAGGATGAGGTTGATCGATTTTTCGACAACGTGTCGAAATATCTTGATGGCGAGGGGGTGGGTATAGCCGTCTCCGAGATCCGGGGCAAGGAATTCACCTGGGCCGTGAGGAGTTCTGGCTACGATCAGACCGAAGTCATGGATCTCCAGAGAAGGGTGGCGCGCGATCTGGGCCGGATTCTGGGAAACCCGACGGATCGCCGGTAGAGGGTTCCCGGGCCGGGCGCGCCTCCCCGTTCCGTACCCCGGGTGTATCGGGGGAGTGGCCGTGCGGGTGCCGGTGGCTCAGGTGGTGGACGCCTCGATCGCCACCTGGATGATGGTTCTCACCTGGGCGATGATGTCGGCCCGGTTCTGCTCGAAGACCGGGTCGGTCACCGTGCCCGTCCAGGGGCTGATGTTCCCCGCTCCGAAGCGGAGTACCGGTGTGTGGATATGGCCGCCCGGGATGTCGAGGCCGAGGCGGTCGCGGAGCAGGGTGGCGCGGTAGGCGATTTCGTTGGAGAGGTAGTTTCCGCCGCCGCCGAGGCGGGCCTCGGAGCCGGGGGTTGGTCCGTTCGGGCGTACGACCGCTGTGGTGCCGCCCGCCGGGATCTCGGTCACCGAGGTGTTGTCGTAGACGGGGAAGGGGCCGGTGGCCGCCGCCGTGATCGCGCCGTACGGCAGGCTGGTCGTCGTCCACTGCGGCTGGGTCGCCGGGTCCCGCACCGGTACGGGGCCGGTGAACTCCGCGCCCTCGTTGTCGGCAAAGCCGCCGCGCCAGGCGCCGTTGAAGCGCTCCACGTCGATCCGGCCCACCCGGCCCTGGCTGACCGTGGCGAAGAGATCAGCCTGGGCCAGCGGGCGGCGCAGGGTCTTCTCGACCGTGCCGTCGGCGAAGTCCTGCCAGCGGACCGGGAAGACGGCCGCCTTGACCAGGGCCGGCCCCTCGGCGGCCTCGATGACCGTCCCGTCCAGGGCCAGCGCGGTCGCCCCCGACGGATTGCTGATCCGCACATCGGTGTCGAGGGTGAACGGGTCGAAGCCCGTCACCACGATCCTTTTGAGCTTCTTGGCGCTCTTCTTGGTGCTCTTCTTGTCGGCGAACGTCAGCGCGTCCTGGCCTCGCGACGACCGTTCCAGCTTCCCGAGCAGCCGCGTACGGGCCTCCTCGGACAGCGTGAACTCCGGCTGCCACTGCCGCAGTTCCAGGATCATCCCGAGCCGCGCCCAGTACAGCGGACGGTCGTCGTTACGGTTCAGATCGCCCCCGTCGGGACCCCGGCCCTGGGCGCGGTCCACCGCGCGCTTCCACAGCGCGGTGCCGTGCCGCTCGACGGTCCGCGCGGCGGCGGCCGGTGTACGGGCGTCGCGCAGCGCCCCCTCGAACGCGGGCGCCACCGCGTCGAAGCCCGAGCGCCGCAGGATCTCCTGGGGCACGTCCTGGGCGAGGCGCTGTATCTCGACCACGGGGAACGCGGTGAGCTTCACCGTCCGGTCCTCCGCCGACGCCGAAGACTCCGCCGTCTCCGCCGCCGCTGCTGGTGCGGGCGACGCGGTGAAAGTGAGCGCGGTGGCGATGAGGAGCGCCGGGCCGAGCCGCCGCGGCCGTACCCGTAAAGTCCGTTCCCCTGCTCGTTCTTGGCTGTGACGTGTGTGCCGGGTGAGTCGCATGGTGATGGTGTTCCTTCCCTCGACTGGCGGAAGTACTACCCGCGTGATCGCGCCGCTAGCCATGGCGCGGGCGCCGCCGGCCATGGCACACCGCCGAGGCCCTTCACCCCTCCCGGTCCGGCTCCCCCGTCCGCAGCAGCGCCACGAAGTCGCGGAACACCGCCGGCATGTCCACCGACTCCGGGTCCAGCAGCCACTGGTACTGGAGCCCGTCCATCACCGCCGTCAGCAGCGGCGCCGCCCGCTCCGGGGTGAGGCCGCCCGGCAGCCGGTCGCCGAACTCCTCGCGCAGGACACCGGCCATGTCGTCCCGTACCAGCGCGTAGCGGTGGGTGAAGAAGTCCCGCGCCGGGTGGTCCTCCGTCACACTCTCGCCCAGCAGCGCCGAGAACGTCTGCACGATCCCCGGGCGCATCGCGTTGTACTCCACCAGCGACTCCAGCAGCTCCAGCCGCCAGCCCCGCCGGCCGCCGATCCGTCCGCCGCCGATCCGCCCGCCACCCGTGTCCCACTGGTCGCGCTCCTCCAGGACGGCGATCAGCAGCGCCTCCTTGGCGGGGAAGTAGTGGAGCAGCCCCTGCTGGGTGAGGCCGACGCGCTCGGCCACCGCGCTCAGCGTGGTCCCCCGGTAGCCGCGCTCGGCGATGACTTCGAAGGCGGCGCGGAGGATCTCCGCGCGCCGTTCCTCGCTTCTGGCGCGCCCCATCGGACACCTTTCCCTTCGGCGTCGGTTCTCGCCGCTCGAATATCACAAATGAATAACGAACCCTACCGGTACACAGGTGCGAGGATGATTATGTAACCACTCACCTCACCGACGAGGAGGTACGGACGTGGCCGCACCCATCACCCGGGCCGATCGCACCACCCAGACCGACCGCGCGCGCGAAACCGCCGTCGAGGCGGCGCTCGGCACGCTGGAACTGGCGGACAAGGCACGGCTCCTGGCCGGGCAGGACATGTGGTCGCTGCCCGCGCTTCCCGCCATCGGGCTCGGCTCGCTGGTGATGTCGGACGGGCCGATCGGGGTACGGGGGGTGCGCTGGACGGCGGACGACCCGTCGGTCGCGCTGCCGTCCCCGACCGCGCTGGCCGCGAGCTGGGATCCGGAGCTGGCGCGCAGGGCGGGCCGGCTGCTCGCGCAGGAGGCACGCCGCAAGGGGGTGCACGTACTCCTCGCGCCGACCGTCAATCTGCACCGCTCGCCGCTCGGCGGGCGGCACTTCGAGGCGTACAGCGAGGACCCGTACCTCACCGGGGAGATCGGCACGGGGTACGTGCTCGGGGTCCAGGACGGCGGAGTCGGCACGACGGTCAAGCACTTCGTCGCCAACGACGCCGAGACCGACCGCTTCACCGTCGACAACATCGTCGCCCCGCGCCCGCTGCGCGAGCTGTATCTCGCACCCTTCGAGGCCATCGTCAAGAACGCCCACCCGTGGGGCATCATGGCCGCGTACAACCAGGTCAACGGCTCGACCATGACCGAACACCGCTACCTCCAGAACGACATCCTGCGCGGCGAATGGGGCTTCGACGGCTCCATCGTCTCCGACTGGCTCGCCGCCCGCTCCACCGCAGGGGCCCTCCTCGGCGGCCTCGACATCGCGATGCCCGGGCCGCGCACGGTCTACGGCGAGGCACTCGTCGAAGCCGTACGGGCCGGTACGGTGCCCGAGCGGGACGTGGACGAGGCCGTCCGGCGCGTCCTGCTGCTCGCCGCCCGGGCCGGCATCCTCGACGGAGCCCCCGCCGCCGTTCCCGCCGCCGCACTCCCGGCCCCGGTCGACGGCCCCGCGCTCGCCCGCGAGATCGCCCGCCGCTCCTTCGTCCTTGTACGCAACGAGAACGGCACCCTGCCGCTCACCCCGGGCGCGGACACCACCGTCGCGCTCAGCGGCGCCGCCGCCCGCCACGCCCGGATCCTCGGCGGCGGCTCCGCCACCGTCTTCCCCGACCACATCGTCTCCCCGCTCGACGGCCTCGCCGCCGCCCTGCCGCCCGGCGCGCTGACCTACGCGCTCGGCGCCGATCCCAGCGACGAACTCGCCGACGCCGACGAGGGGTTCGAGCTGACCGCCGTCTGCCGCGACGACGCGGGACGGATCCTCGGCACCGCGTCCGTCCCCGGCGGCCGGATCCAGTGGGCCGGCACCGACCTGCCCGACGGCGTCACCCACGACACCCTCCACACCGTCGAACTGACCGGCACCTTCACCCCGCGCGAGAGCGGCGAACACACCTTCGGCACCCGGGGGCTCGGCGGCTTCGCGCTCACCGTCGGCGGCGAGCGGCTCTTCGAGGGCGCGGAGGGCTTCGGCGACGCCTCCGACCCGTTCGAGGCGTTCTTCGGGGCGCCGGTCGAGCGCGCCCGTACCGAACTGACCGAGGGGAAGCCGGTCGAGGTCTCGCTGCTGTACACCGTCCAGCGGATCGCGGACGCCCCGATCGACGCCGTCGCCGTCTCCCTGCTCCACCTCGGCCCGCGCCACGACCCCGACGAGCTGATCGCCGAGGCCGCCGAGGCCGCCCGTACCGCCACCACCGCCGTCGTCGTGGTCGCCACGACGGAGAGCGTCGAGTCCGAGGGCTTCGACCGCACGGACCTGCGCCTCCCCGGCCGCCAGGACGACCTTGTCCGCGCCGTCGCCGCCGCCAACCCGAACACCGTGGTGGTCGTCAACACCGGCTCCCCGGTGGAGCTGCCGTGGCGCGAGGAGGTCGCGGCCGTACTGCTCGGCTGGTTCCCGGGCCAGGAGGGCGGCGCCGCGCTCGCGGACGTCCTGCTCGGCGCGGCCGAACCCGGCGGCCGGCTGCCCACCACCTGGCCGGCCGTCCTGGCCGACGCCCCGGTCTCCGCCACCACCCCGAAGGACGGCGAACTCCACTACGACGAGGGCCTGTTCATCGGCTACCGGGCCTGGGAGCGCTCGGGCACCGCCCCCGCGTACCCCTTCGGCCACGGCCTCGGCTACACCACCTGGGAGTACGAGACGCTCACGGCCACCCCCGAGGAGGCCACGGTACGGCTGCGCAACACCGGCGCCCGCGCGGGCCGCGAGACCGTACAGATCTACCTGGCCGCCCCCAACGACCCCGTCGAACGCCCGGCGTGCTGGCTCGCCGGCTTCGCCCTGGCCGAGGCGGGCCCGGGGGAGAGCGTCGAGGTGCGCGTACCGCTGCGGCGGCGCGCCTTCGAGATCTGGGACGAGAGCGCCGGGGACGGAACCAGCGGGGACGGGACCGCCGGCCGCTGGACGCTCGTCCCGGGCACGTACGAGGTCCGGGCGGGCCGCTCGGTGGCGGACCACCGGCTGACCCACCCGGTGGAAGCGGTCTGAGTCGGCCGCCCTCATACGTACGGCCCCGAGGCGGACCTGACACCGCACCGGGGCCGTATGCCGTACGTCGTAAGTGGTGCGCGGTGTACGGCGGTTCAGCGCGCCGCGAAGCCGTAGACCGTCGTGGAGCGGAACTCCTCGCCCGGCCGCAGCACGGTGCTGGGGAAGCCGGGCCGGTTGGGGGAGTCGGGGAAGTGCTGGGTCTCCAGCGCGATACCGGCCCCCGGGCCGAACGGCCGCCCGTCGAAGTGGTCGCCGGTGTAGAGCTGGAGGCCCGGCTCCGTGGTCGTGACGGTCAGCACGCGCCCCGACACCGGGTCGTACAGCTCGGCGGCGGCCTCCCCTTCGGCGACCTCGTCCAGCACGAAGTTGTGGTCGTACCCGGGCCCCACCACGCGCCGCTCGCGGAAGTCGAAGCGCGTGCCGGCGACCGGCGCCAGCTCCCCGGTCGGCAGCGAGGCCGCGTCGACCGGGGTGATGTGCCCGGCCGCG
This sequence comes from Streptomyces sp. NPDC093109, assembly GCF_040701725.1. Classification (NCBI taxonomy): domain Bacteria; kingdom Bacillati; phylum Actinomycetota; class Actinomycetes; order Kitasatosporales; family Streptomycetaceae; genus Streptomyces; species Streptomyces sp. NPDC093109. The sequence goes on along the minus strand of NZ_JBFBEZ010000033.1, from coordinate 19,992 downwards.
ATCCGCAACTCGTGTGCGGTCGCGGGGCCGTTGGCCACGCCGCCGTCCGCGTCGCGCACACCGCCCAGGTTCCAGTACGTGTGATTGGTGAGATTGAGGTGCGTCGGGGCGTCCGTGACCGCCCGGTAGTCGATCCGCAGCGCGCCGTCCGCCTCCAGCGCGTACGTCGCCGAAAGCTCCACCCGGCCCGGGAACCCCGCCTCGCCGTCCGGGCTGACCAGCGACAGCCGCACCCCGTGGGCGCCGTCCGCCACCGCGTCCCACACCCGCCGGTCGAAGCCGGGGCCGCCGCCGTGCAGCGTGTTGGGGCCCTCGTTGGCCGTCAGGCGGTGCTCCACACCGTCCAGGGTGAAGGCCGCGCCCGCGATCCGGTTCGCGTACCGGCCGATCAGCGCCCCCACGTACGGGCCGCGAGCGGCGGGATAGTCCCCGGCGTCCGCGAAACCGAGCGCCACCTGCGCGGTGACACCGTCCCGGCCGGGGATCTCGACCGACTGCACGACCCCGCCGTACGTCAGTAGCCGTACCCGGGTACCGGCCCGCTCCAGGGTCCAGCGGTGGATGGGCGTACCCTCGGCAGTCGCGCCAACGCGTTCCGTGTTCATGACAGTCACGATCAAGAATTTTACGCCGGAGGCCGGGCCGCCGTGACATTGCGGTAGGCGATGTCCGCCAGCTCGCCCTGCCCGTCCTTGCTGGGATGGAACCAGTCCCAGTGGCTCAGCTGCTTGCCGGTGAACCGGTAGTCGAAGACCGCGCCGCCGTCGTACCGGCAGCGCGCGTCCTTCGCGCACACCTCCGACAGCACGCCGTTGTACGCCACGACCCGGTCGTACACCGTCTCGCGCCGTTTTTGCGCCTCCGCGCTCATGTCCTGCGCGTCCCCGAGCATCGAGGCGCACAGCCCCAGCTTCCAGATCTGCCGGCCCAGCGGATTGCCGCGCCCGGTGGACCAGAGCCGCTTGAGGTCAGGCACGCTCGACACGTACACCTGCGCCTTGGGCGCTTCCGCGCGCAACGTCCGCACGGCGGACTCGAAGGACGTACGGAAGGCGGCGACCGACGTCATCTGCTCGGGGGTGTCGCGGCAGGCGTCGTTCGCGCCCGCCATGACGGTGACCAGCTCGGGCTTCTCGCGCGCGGCCCGCTCCATCTGATCGGCGAGATCGGCCATCCGGGAACCGGTCACGGCGTGGTTCCAGCTCTTCTCCGCCGCCGAGGGCGCGCCGAGGAGCCGGTAGGCGAGGCTGCGTACGTCCTCGTCCGAACCGGTCGCCCAGGACACCTCCGGGCAGTCCGCGAGCACCGCGCAGGCGTCGAAGCCGCGCGTGATGGAGTCGCCGACGGCCGCCACCGAGGCGGGACTGCGGTTCCAGACGGGCATGGCGGGAACCCGCTTCACCTCCGGCCCTGGCGGGGTGGAGCCGCCGGAGCCGCAGCCGGCGAGGACGCCGGTGAGGGCGCCGGTGAGGGCGGCGGCGGTGGCGGTGGCGCGCAGGGCCGCGCGCAGAGGTGCGGCCCGGGGCGGGGGCCGGAGCGTGGTCCGGGGCGGGGGCCGGAGCGTGGTCCGGGTCGTGGACTGGGTCGTGGTCCGGGGCGTGGGCCGGGGTGTCTCGGGTCGTGGTGATGTCCGCATCCTGACTCCCTCTGACTCCCTCCTCCGGGCCGTACGGACATCCCGTCCGGCCCTCTCGGGCATCCGGCGGCGCCCTGCCGAGTGAAAGCTTCGCGGATATCCGCCCCCGGACCGACCGTACGTCACCGTAGGTCCCCCGCCGCACGATAGCTTTTCCCACGTCCGCACCAGAGACACCCGATCATCGGCTCCGGTAAATTTCCTCACGTCACTTACTGTCCCTTTTGCGGAGTTTCACTCCCGATGCTGTTTACTGAGGCGCTGGGAAAGGCGAACCTCGTCCCACACTGGAGGTCCCGGTGACGACACGTGGAGTTCTGTACGTGCACTCCGCACCGCGCGCGATGTGCCCGCACGTCGAATGGGCGGTGGCGGGCGTGCTCGGCGTGCGGGTCCAGCTCGACTGGATCCGGCAGCCGGCCTCGCCGGGCACCTGGAGAGCGGAGGTCTCCTGGAAGGGCCGGGCCGGCACCGCCTCCAAGCTGGCCTCCGCCCTGCGCGGCTGGCAGATGCTGCGCTTCGAGGTGACCGCGGAACCGTGCCCGACCGCCGAGGGCGAGCGCTACAGCGCCACCCCGGACCTGGGCATCTTCCATGCCGTCACGGGCATGCACGGCGACATCCTGATCCCGGAGGACCGGCTGCGCGCCGCCCTCGTCCGCTCCCAGCGGGGCGAGACGCAGCTGGAGGCGGAGGTCGCGAAGCTGCTCGGCAAGCCGTGGGACGACGAACTGGAGCCGTTCCGGTACGCGGGCGAGGGCGCGCCGGTGCGGTGGCTGCACCAGGTGGTGTAACGGCGGGCGCGGGCGGTTGCCGTCGCCGCGTCATACGCTGGTGATCATGACTGATCAAGCGATGACCGGCCGCCCCGCCGTGGCGGTCCTCGGCACCGGCATCATGGGCGCCGCGATGGCCCGTAACCTCTGCCGCGCCGGACACGACGTCCGCGTCTGGAACCGCAGCCCGGCCAAGGCCGAACCGCTGGCCGCGGAGGGCGCCACGGTCGCCACGACGCCCGCGGAGGCGGTGCGCGGCGCCGATGTGATCCTCACCATGCTGTACGACGGCCCGGCCGCGCTGGCGGCCATGACGGCCGCCGCGCCGGGTCTGCGACGCGGCGCGATCTGGCTCCAGTCGACGACGACGGGCGTCGAGGCGATCGCCCCGCTGGCCGAACTGGCGCACCGCGAGGGCCTGGCCTTCGTCGACGCGCCCGTCCTCGGCACCCGGGCCCCGGCGGAGAGCGGACAGCTCCTGATCCTCGCGGCGGGCCCGGCGGCGGTACGCGCCCCGCTCGCCTCCGTACTCGACGCGGTCGGCTCCCGTACGGTCTGGCTGTCCGACGACGGCGCGACGGGCGCGGCGAGCCGGCTGAAGCTCGTCTGCAACAGCTGGGTGCTGGCCCTCACCAACGGCGCCGCCGAGGCCCTGGCCCTGGCCAAGGGCCTGGACGTCGACCCCCGCCACTTCCTGGAGGCGGTCGCGGGCGGCCCCCTGGACTGCGGCTACCTACAGGCGAAGTCCACGGCCATCCTCGACGGCGACTACACCCCGAGCTTCACGGTCACCACCGCCGCGAAGGACGCCGCCCTCATCGCCGCGGCCGGCACGGCGTCCGGCGTCCGCCTCGACCTCGCCGCCGCGGGCGCGGAACGCTTCCGCCGGGCGGAGGCGTGGGGGCATGGCGAGCAGGACATGGTGGCGACGTACTTCGCGAGCTTCGACGAGTGACGCGTGGCGGCTGCGCCCGGGCGCTCAGGAGTAGTCGACGTCTTCCCCGTCTGGGGCCTCGTAGCAGGCGGAGACGACGTTGACGACCAGCCTGGGCTTTCCGTCGTCGCCCTCGCCCTGCTTCCAGAACTCGACGTTGAGACCGAACTTCTTCGCTGCGTGATCCGCCGTCAACTCAAGAGTTCTGTCACGGCTCGAATTGGGGCCGTACTGGACGATTCTCCATCCCGCGCCCGGGAGTTCGTCCTTGAGGCGAAACATGGCTTTCCCCAGCTCCTCTTCGGAGGATCCCGTAATACTCCACGGGTGGTAGACGGTGAAGAGCTGCCCCGGGGCCGCTCCTTCACATGTGGTCACGCCTGGGCCAGGCTCGGAGACTCTACCTTTCACCGCGATGATGTCGAGGATCTGGCTGGAGGTTTTCTCAGCAGCCGACTTCACATCGTCCACGGCCCGCGTTCCTTCGGGCTTGGGACTGTTCATGGCGCATCCAGTGAGTGTGAGAGACAGTGTCGCACTGAGCAGTGCGCCGACACGGGGCCTGTTCATTTGAGTTTCACCTTGCCGTAGGCGCCTGCGACAACAGCCGCCTGGTTCTTCAGGCTTACCGAGCCCGGATTCCAGTAGTCGCTGTGCCCTGACGTGTCCGTCCGCATCTGATTCGCGCCGAACAGTTCGTCGTCAGGCGTGATGCCTCTGATCGTTTGCCTGCCGGACGCGTAGCCGTCCGGGCCCGCCGTACGGACGGTGTCGACGTCTTGCGTTCCGCCGTGGCCCCAACTACCGACCGGCGGTACGAGATCCCACGAGGCGGCCTCGTTCCAGACGTGGCCCTCCGGGACGTCCAGATCCGTCGCCTTTCCCACCTGAACGCCGGGGCTGCCCGCAAGCACCACATCGTCGGCGTTGAGGTCCCCCTGCCGCGCGGCCGAGCCGATGAGTGTGGTGCCGTAGGAGTGGCCGATGACGGTGTGATGGCCGCCGGACCCGCTGGTATTGGTGGCGTGGAGGCCGTCCACGAATTTGTTGAGGTCCGGCGCGCCGTCGTCGGCGAAGTGGCTGTCCGGCGAATTCAGGACGATGTTCTGCGGTGCGTCATATCCGAGCCATGTGACTGTCGAGACATCTCCGGTAGTCATGGAGTTCGCCTCCCGCCATACTCGGGTCATCCGGCTGATATCTCCCTCGATGCCGCCGAGGTTTGCCGTTGTCCCTGGCACGTACACGGCTGTGTGATCCGCGGTGTCGGGGTTTCCGTTGGCGATGATCGCCCGGCCGGTGCCTTCCGGACTGAAACCCAGCAGATACGCCTCGGGCATACCTTTGACCCCGGTCTGGTCGAAGCGCTTCTGAATGGAATCCATTCCCCTGAGAGAGGATTCCAGATGCTCCTTCCGGTCCTTGTACATGTCGCGCCACGCGAGCCATTCGTCCGAGTACGCCACCACATCGGGACCCAGCCTTCTGAACTTGTTCGTCGGCTCCGGCGGAATCGCGTCCAGTTCCCGTCGGTACCGGCCGCGCTGCTCCGCCAGCACCGTGCGGTTCGCCTCGTCGCGGATGTCCGACGGGAGGCCGTCCAGCGCGCCGATGCGGTCGGGGTGGAGGGCGAGGTAGGTGGACTGGTCCTCCGAGGTGAGGGAGTGCCACCAGGACGCGTTGGCGTCGGGGGTGGCGTTCTTCGGGGGGTCCGGGAGGTCCCTCAGGTACGGCGAGGCGACACCGCGGACGGCGGCCATGTCGTCCGCGGCGTCCGCCATGTCCGCCGCAGAGACCGTCAGGTCGTCGTCGGCCTCCAGGCGGCGCAGGTGCGGGGCCCACTTCTGGTCCACGGCGGTGGCTTCGCGGAGGGCTTCGGCGATGCGGTCCGCGCAGTCCTGGGCGTGCGCGAAGTTCGGGTTGGGGTCGAAACGGGCCGCCTGGCGGTTGAGCGCGCGGGCCGGATCGGTGGTGGTGCCGGTCGCCGTGCCGCCCCTGGGGAGCCGGCCGTCGACCTCCTCACCCCCGGCCGGATAGCCGACCGAACCGTCGGGGCCGACCGTGAACCTCCGGGCCACGGCGTCCGCGACGGCCGCGTCCAGTTTCCGCTTCGCCGGGAGCACATCCGCCGCGAAGGCCCGCAGCGCCGTGGTGACCAGGCCGCACGCGATCTGGATGTAGTGGAAGTCCCGCTTCAGCTCGCCCAGTTCGCGCAGCGCCGCCTCCGCCGCCTCGCCCGTCAGCGACGCGCGCATCGTCGCCGCGATGCCGTTCTCGACCTCGTCCTTGGTCCGGGAGGCCATCGTGACGGCCGCCTGATAGCCGCCCGCCGCGTCCTCGTACGCCGAGGGCCTGAGAGATGTGAGCGTGGTGAAGTCCATCGCGCCGGGTCACCTGCTCCCGTCGTGGCCGCCGAGGGCGGGCGTGTCCTCGTACGCGCCCCGCAGCTGTTCGAAGCTCCGCCCGATGGCCTTGTCGTCGCCGTGCAGCTCGCCGCCCGCGCGCTTCAACTGCTCCGTGATGGCCGCGCACCGGGCCGAGACCTTCGCCAGGTACGCGTGCCAGGACCGGTGTAGCTGTGCCTGGGCGTGGGCCACCGCGCACTCCACCCCCGCGTCGTTCCCCGCCCCCAGGCTCTCCTGGCCCTTGTCCAGTTCGCCCCGGGCCTTGGCGATTCCCGCGCCGAGGAGGCCGACCTCGTTGCCCGCGGCCGTCCACGCGGACCTCGTCGATCTCACCTCTCCGGAGCCGCTCCTGGCCGCCGCGTCCTGCTTCAGTTGGTTCCACTCCGTGTCAAATGCCGTCATACGTTCGTCCGTCCGCGTCGTACAACACCGTTCGCGGTGGCAACGAATGAGAGGGCACGGGCGAAACGGAACGGGACGATCACGCCTTGGTATCGTCCCGGCCCGGGACAGAGACGTGACGTGGGGAAAGGGTGGTAACGGGTGGCGGTGCGGGTGGTGGTCGCTGATGACCAGGCGCTGTCGCGCGGCAGTTTCCGGGTGCTGGTGGACAGTGCGCCGGGGCTGGAGACCGTCGGGGAGGCGGCCGGCGGCGAGCAGGCGGTGGAGGTGGTCCGGCGGGAGCGGGCCGATGTTCACCCAGGCGCTGCCGGCGCCGTGGGACGCACGGGTCAGCTCCGTCCTGCCGGGCGCGCTTCCGGGCAGCTCGCGGGTACCGGCAGCGCGTACACGGTCTGTGGCGCGGTGCTGTCACCGGCGTTCGCAGCGCTGGTGCCGTGTCCGTACGCGACCGTACCGGTGGTATACGCGACGGTCCGGATCGGGCGGCGGGACGCCTGAGGATACCGGGGCGCGGGTACGGATGCGGGCGCGCGCGGGTACGGACGCGGCTACGGCGAAGGCGCCCGGCCGGGGAGATCTCCCCTGCGCCGGGCGCCTTCGTGCGAGCTACGTGTGATCAGGTGGCCTTCAGACCGTGCGCAGCGCCAGCACCACGTTGTGGCCGCCGAAGCCGAACGAGTTGTTGATCGCCGCGATCGTGCCGCCCGGCAGCTCCCGGGCGTCGCCGCGCACGATGTCCGCGTCGACCTCGGGGTCGAGGTGGTCGATGTTGATCGTCGGCGGCGCCACGCGGTGGTACAGCGCGAGGGTCGTCGCGACGGTCTCGATGCCGCCCGCGCCGCCCAGCAGATGGCCGGTCATCGACTTCGTCGCGGAGATCGCGACATGGTCGAGCTCGTCGCCCAGGACCCGGCGCAGCGCCTTGATCTCGGCCAGGTCGCCCTGCGGGGTGGACGTCGCGTGCGCGTTGAGGTGCACGACCTCGGAGGGCTTGAGGTCCGACGAGTCCAGCAGGTTCTGCATGGCCTTCGCGATGCCCCGGCCCGTCGGCTCGGGCTGCGCGATGTGGTGGGCGTCGGACGACAGGCCCTGGCCCAGTACCTCGCAGTAGACGCGCGCGCCGCGCTTCGCCGCGTGCTCGGCGGACTCCAGGACGACGACGCCCGAGCCCTCGCCGATGACGAAGCCGTCACGGCCCGTGTCGTACGGGCGGGAGGCCTCGGTGGGGTGCTCGTTGTTCTTGGACATCGCCATCATGTTGGCGAACGCCGCCATGGGCAGCGGGTGGATGGCCGCCTCCGTACCGCCGGCGACGACGACATCGGCGCGGCCGGTGCGGATCATCTCCACGGCGTAGCCGACGGCCTCGGCGCCCGACGCGCAGGCGGAGACCGGGGTGTGCACGCCCGCCCGGGCGCCCACCTCCAGGCTGACGTTGGCCGAGGGGCTGTTCGGCATCAGCATCGGCACGGTGTGCGGGGAGACCCGGCGCTCACCGCGCTCCTTGAGCACGTCGTACTGGTCGAGCAGGGTGGTGACGCCGCCGATGCCGGAGGCGATCACCGTCCCGAGCCGGTCGGGGTCGACCGACGCGTCCTCGCCGGCGCGCGCGGTGAAGCCCGCGTCGGCCCACGCCTCACGGGCCGCGATCAGCGCGAACTGCGCCGAGCGGTCCAGCTTGCGGGCGAGCGGACGGGGCAGGACATCGCCCGGGTCGACGGCGGCGGTGGCGGCGATACGTACCGGCAGGTTCGCGAAACGCTCGCCCTCCAGGGGGCGTACCCCGGAGCGGCCCGCCAGCAGACCTTCCCAGGTCGATGCGGTGTCGCCACCCAGCGGTGTGGTTGCGCCGATACCGGTGACGACCACGGTGCGATTGGTCGGGCTCACTGGAATTCTTTCTCCACGTGTAGAGGGTGCTGAATTTACGGCGCCACCACCGGGTGGCGTCAGCCGCGGTGTCGGGTCAGGACTGGTGCTTGGCGATGTAGTCGGCGGCGTCGCCGACCGTCTTCAGGTTCTTGACGTCGTCGTCCGGGATCTTGACCTCGAAGCGCTCTTCGGCGGCGACGACGACCTCGACCATGGACAGCGAGTCGACGTCCAGGTCGTCGGTGAAGGACTTGTCCAGCTTGACGTCCTCGACCGGGATGCCGGCGATCTCGTTCACGATCTCGCCGAGACCGGCGACGATCTCTTCCTGGGTGAAGGCCATGATGGCGCTCCTTTGTATCGCAGAGGGATGAAACGGGTACAGCGGGTGAAACGGGGAACAGCAGCGGTAACTCCCCGGATCCCGAGGAGGGATCCGGTTGTGGTGCGCCTAGGGGAGGGTAACGACCATCGCGGCGTAGACGAGACCCGCCCCGAAGCCGATGACGAGCGCGGTGTCACCGCTCTTCGCCTGTCCGGTCGCCAGGAGCCGCTCCATCGCGAGCGGGATCGAGGCGGCCGAGGTGTTGCCGGTGGTCTCGATGTCACGCGCCACCGTGACGCTGTCCGGCAGCTTCAGAGTCTTCACCATCGAGTCGATGATCCGCATATTGGCCTGGTGCGGAATGAAGACATCCAGCTCTTCCGAGGTGATTCCGGCCGCGTCCAGCGCCTGCTGCGCGACCTTCGCCATCTCGAAGACGGCCCAGCGGAAGACCGCCTGGCCCTCCTGCGTGATGGCCGGAAACTTCTCCGGCCGGCCCTCACGGTAGTCGTCCCACGGCACGGTCTGCTTGATCGTGTCCGACTTGTCGCCCTCGGAGCCCCAGACCGTGGGGCCGATCATCGGCTCCTTCGCCGGTCCGACGATCACGGCGCCGGCGCCGTCACCGAACAGGAAGGCCGTCGCGCGGTCCTCCAGGTCGGTCAGGTCGGAGAGCCGCTCCACGCCGATGACCAGCACATACTCCGCCGAGCCGTCCACGACCATGCCCTTGGCCAGGGTCAGGCCGTAGCCGAATCCGGCGCAGGCCGCGGAGATGTCGAACGCGGCGGGACGGCCCGCGCCGATCCTGTCCGCGATCTCCGTGGCGATGGCCGGAGTCTGCTTGAAGTGCGAGACCGTGGAGACGATCACGCCACCGATCTGCGCGGGCGTGATCCCCGCGTCCGCGATCGCCTTGCCGGCCGCCTCGACGGACATCGAGGCGACGGTCTCCTCGGGGGAGGCCCAGTGACGGCTGGCGATACCGGAGCGGGAGCGGATCCACTCGTCCGACGAATCGATCGTTTCGAGGATCACCTCGTTCGGCACGACCCGGGTCGGGCGGTAGCCGCCCACACCCATGATCCGCGCGTACGGGGCGCCCTGGCTGGGCTTGATCTTCGACATGCTCTCGGGCTCCTATTCAGCCGTGGAGGAGTGTTCGGCGATCAGCGCGCGTGCCGCGTCGAGGTCGTCGGGGGTCTTCAGCGCCAGGGTCGACACCCCGGGCAGGGCGCGCTTGGCGATACCGGTCAGGGTGCCGCCGGGGCAGAGCTCCAGCAGCGCCGTCACGCCCCGCGCCCGGAACGTCTCCATGCACAGGTCCCAGCGCACCGGGTTGGCGACCTGCCCGACCAGCCGCGCCACCACATCCGCGCCGGTGGCGACGGTCTCCCCGTCGCGGTTCGACACGTACGGCAGCAGCGGATCCGCGGGCGTCAGCGGCGAGGCCGCCGCTTCGAGAGCGGCCACCGCGGGCGCCATGTGGCTCGTGTGGAACGCCCCGGCGACCTTCAGCGCGACCACGCGCCGTACGCCCTCCGGCTTGTCCTCCGCCAGCGCCGCCAGCTGCTCCAGGGTGCCCGCGGCCACGATCTGCCCGGCGCCGTTCACATTCGCCGGCGTCAGACCGAGCTTCTCCAGATGCGCGAGCGTGGTCTCCGGGTCGCCGCCGAGCAGCGCCGACATCCCGGTCTTCGTGACGGCGGCGGCCTCGGCCATCGCCAGTCCGCGCGCCCGGACGAGCAGCAGCGCGGCGTCGTCGTCCAGCACCCCGGCGAGCGCCGTCGCGGCCAGCTCGCCGACGCTGTGGCCCGCCGTCGCGCCCACGGCCCGTACGACGTCGTCCGTCGTCGGGAAGAGCTGACGCGCCGACAGCAGCGCGGCGGCCACCAGCAGCGGCTGGGCGACCGCGGTGTCCCGGATCTCGTCCGCGTCGGCCTTCGTGCCGTAGTGGACCAGATCCAGGTCGATGGCGGCCGACCACGCGCGCAGCCGGGCTTCGGCGCCGGGCAGATCGAGCCAGGGAGTCAGGAAGCCGGGCGTCTGAGCGCCTTGGCCGGGAGCGACGAGTACGAGCACTCTCACACTCTCTCTTGGGGACGGTCCTCACCGCCCGTGGGGACAGGAACGAAGAACCGTGAGGGTAATTGTTGGAGTACGACAAAAGTCTAGGACCGTGGGGCACCGTCGGCCAAGCGCCCCAGGATCAGCGCGATCCGCAGTGTGAACGCCGACCTGACGTCGGACGGTGACCATCCGGTGACGTCAGTCACACGTCGTAGCCGGTAGCGGACGGTATTGGGATGGACGAAGAGCATTCGTGCCGCGCCCTCCAGACTGCTGGCCTGCTCCAGATACACACTCAGCGTCTCGAGCAGCGCCGACCCGGCCTCCTCCAGCGGTCTGTAGATCTCCTCCACCAACTGCTCGCGCGCCGCCGGATCGGAGGCGATCGCGCGCTCCGGCAGCAGATCGTCCGCCAGCACCGGCCGGGGCGCGTCCTGCCAGGCGAAACACGCCTTCAGCCCGGCCGCCGCCGCCTGTGCGGACTTCGTCGCCGCCAGCAGGTCGGGCACCACGGGGCCCGCCACCACGGCGCCCGCCGCGTACGGGCCGATCAGCGCCTTGGCGACCTGGAGCGGATCGTCGCTGCCACCGGCGATCACCACCAGCCGGTTGCCCAGCACCCCCGTCAGCACCTGCACCTTCGCGTGCCGCGAGGCCCGGCGGATCGCCTCCACCGTCAGCTCGCTGTCACCGTCCGGCGCCGTCCCGAGCACCACACAGACATGCGTGGGGGAGTTCCAGCCGAGCGCCGCCGCCCGGGAGATCGTGCCCTCGTCGGCCTCCCCGGAGAGCACCGCGTTGACCACGAGCGACTCCAGCCGGGCGTCCCACGCCCCGCGCGCCTCGGCGGCCTGCGCGTACACCTGGGCCGTCGCGAAGGCGATCTCCCGCGCGTAGACGAGCAGCGCCTCGCGCAGCACCGACTCGTCGCCGGGCGCCGCGATCTCGTGGACCGCCGCCTCCATGACCTCGATCGACGTCCGCACCATCTCCACGGTCTGGCGCAGCGTGATCGCCCGCGTCAGCTCGCGCGGCGCGGTGCCGAACACATCGGTGGAGATGGCCTGCGGGGTCTCCGGATGCCGGAACCACTCGGTGAACGCGGCGATCCCGGCCTGGGCGACCAGCCCGATCCACGAACGGTTCTCCGGGGGCATCGCCCGGTACCAGGGCAGCGTCGCGTCCATGCGCGCGATGGCGTCCGCGGCGAGCCGTCCCGAGGACCGTTCCAGCCGCCGCAGCGTCGCGGGATGCGGGTGCGGATGGAGCGGGTGGGCGGGTGGCTTATGCGGTTCGTTCGAGGGTTCTGGCACGTGACAAGACTGCCTCATCCCGACGGGCGGGTGCGGGCCCGGGGCGCCGGTGCGGCGGTGATTCCCGTACGGTACGCGGGCGGGTCTCGTACGGTACGCAGGTGATTCTCGTGACGCGCGCGGCCGACCGGTACCCCGGAGGCAACCCGGCGGAGGGCATCGAGTCCCGGCACGCCTTCTCCTTCGGGCGGTTCTACGACCCGGACAACCTGCGCTTCGGCGCGCTCCTGGCCTGCAACGAGGAGCGGCTCGCGGCGGGCGCGGGCTTCGCCGAACACCCGCACAGCAACACCGAGATCGTCACCTGGGTCGTCGAGGGCGAGCTGACCCACCGCGACTCGGCCGGGCACGCGACGGTCGTCCGCGCGGGCGACGTCCAGCGGCTCGGCTCGGCCGCCGGCGTACGGCACGTGGAGCGCAACGACGGCCAACACCCGCTGGTCTTCGTACAGATGTGGCTCGCTCCGCGGGAGCCGGGCGGCGAGCCCGCGTACGAGGTCGTCCGCTCCCTCGCGGACACCACGCCGTACGCCCTCCCGGCGGCGGGCGCGCTGCTCCACGTACGGCGGCCGGCGGCCGGTGAGCGTGTGGCGGTGCCGGGGGCGCGGTTCGTGTACGCGCATGTGGTGCGCGGCGCGGTCCGTATCGAAGGGGTGCGTACCGAAGGGGTACGTGCCGAAGGCGCCGCCGGTCCGCTCGGCCCCGGCGACTCGCTCCGCCCCGGCGACTCTGCGCGCGTCACCGACGAGGAAGGGCTTGAACTCGTCGCGGAGGCGTCGTCCGAGGTGCTGCTCTGGGAGATGGCGGACTGACGGCCGTTACCCCCGGGCCCCCGCCAGCTCCGCCAGCACCGCGTCCGTGAACGGCGGCCACGCCTCGACGGCCCACGGCCCGAACGCCCGGTCCGCCAGCGCGACACACGCCGCGCCCGCCTCCGGGTCGACCCACAGGAACGTACCGGACTGGCCGAAGTGCCCGAACGTGTGCGGCGAGGAGGCGGCGCCCGTCCAGTGCGGGGACTTGGCGTCGCGGATCTCGAAGCCGAGGCCCCAGTCGTTGTTCTTCTGGAACCCGTAGCCGGGCAGCACCCCGGAGAGCCCCGGGTGGACGACCGTCATCGCCTCCAGCACCGTACGCGGGTCGAGCAGCCGGGGAGTCTGGAGCTCGGCGGCGAACCTGACCAGGTCGTCGACCGTCGACACCCCGTCCTTCGCGGGCGACCCGCCCTCGGCCAGCGCGGTCGAGACCATGCCCAGCGGCTCGAACACCGCCTCGCGCAGATAGTCGGCGAACGGTATCCCGGTGACCTTCGCGAGGTGCTCGCCGAGGACCTCGAACCCGGCGTTCGAGTAGAGCCGCCGGGTCCCGGGCTCGCCCGCTGTCCGGTGCTCGTCGAAGGCCAGCCCGCTGGTGTGCGCGAGCAGATGCCGTACGGTCGCCCCCGCGGGACCGGCCGGCTCGTCCAGCTCGACGGCCCCCTCCTCGTACGCCACGAGCACGGCGTACGCGGTGAGCGGCTTGGTCACCGAGGCCAGCGGAAACCGCCGCGAGGTGGGGCCGTACGCCCCGGCGACGGTGCCGTCCGCGCGGACGACGGCGGCAGCGGCGGCCGGTACCGGCCAGTTCTCGATCATCGCCAGGCTCTGCATGAGGATGAGCCTAATTCTTTCCGCTTGCTTCGAGTGCACTCGAAGCATCTAGCGTGGACACCATGACGCTGACCGAGATCAGTTCACCTCCCACGGACCGCGTTCAGTCCTGTTCCGCCGCGCCGTCCAGGCACCCCCGTGCCGACGGCGCCGACCACTACACGATCAGCGAGGTCGCCGCCCTCACCGGCCTCACCGCGCACACCCTGCGCTGGTACGAGCGCATCGGGCTGATGCCGCACGTCGACCGGTCGCACACCGGCCAGCGCCGCTTCCGCAACGCGGACCTCGACTGGCTCGACTTCGTCACCAAGCTGAGACTGACGGGGATGCCGGTCGCGGACATGGTCCGTTACGCCGAGCTCGTCCGGGAGGGCGAGGAGACGTTCGAGGAGCGGCGGGAGCTGCTCGCGCGGACGCGGCGCGACGTCCTCCACCGGATCGCCGAGCTGCGCGACACCGTCGCCGTGCTCGACCACAAGATCAGTTACTACGCGGACGCCGGCCATCCGGCGGAGAGGGCCTGAACGATCATGAACCAGACGAGCGACACCAGCGGCACGAACCACACGAGCGAGAAGATCCCGGCCGTGCTCCTCGGCACCGGGGGCCCCGAGGTCGGTGTCCAGGGCATCGGCTGCATGGGCATGAGCGCGTGGTACGGCCCCACCGACGCCGACGAGGCGCGCGCCACCCTGGAGCGCGCCCTGGAGCTGGGTGTCACGCTGTTCGACACGGCGGACGTGTACGGCGACGGCGAGAACGAGAAGTTCATCGCGCCGTTCGTCCGGGCGCACCGCGACGAGGTCGTCGTCGCCACCAAGTTCGCGCTGACCGTCGACGAGGACGACCCCACCAAGCGGGTCATCCGCAACGACCGCCCCTACATCCGCCAGTGCGTCGAGGCCAGCCTTGCCCGCCTCGGCGTGGACGAGATCGACCTCTACTACATGCACCGGCGCGATGTGCGCGTCCCCATCGAGGAGACCGTCGGCGCCATGGCCGAGCTGGTGGCCGAGGGCAAGGTCAAGTACCTGGGCCTCAGCGAGGTCACCGGCGGCGAACTGCGCGCCGCGCAGGGCGTGCACCCGATCGCGGCCGTGCAGTCCGAGTGGTCGCTGTTCAGCCGCGACCTAGAGGCCGGTGTCGTCCCGGCCGCCGCCGAACTCGGGGTCGCGCTCGTGCCGTACTCCCCGCTCGGCCGCGGCTTTCTGACCGGCGCGTTCGTCCACGCCGACCGGGAGCTGAGCGCGGACGACTTCCGGCGCCAGCAGCCCCGCTTCACCGGCGACAACGCCGCCGCGAACGCCGCGCTGCTCGAACCCGTACGGAAGATCGCCGAGGGCCGGAACGCCACGCTCGGCCAGGTCGCGCTGGCCTGGGTGCAGCAGCAGGCGGCGGTGCACCGGCTGACCGTCGTACCGATCCCGGGGACGCGCAAGCGCTCCCGCGTCGAGGAGAACGCGGCGGCGACACGGCTCATCCTCACCGAGAGCGAACTGGCGCTGCTGGAGCCGATCGCGGGTCAGGTGGCGGGCGGCCGGTACGCGGACATGACGTTCACCTCGGCGAGCCGCGAGTAGGACGGCGGGTGCCGGTGGTGACGTACACGCGGGTACGTCACCACCGGCACCCACCCCGTTCACCCCAGCACCCACCCCGTTCACTCCACCACCGGCACACCCACCCCGTTCACCCCAGCACATACACCGCGAACCCCGCCGCCAGCAGCCCCGCCACCGCGCGGCGGGCGCGCGCCGTCGTGGTCCCCGTCCGCCACGGGCCGTCGAAGCCGCGCGCGTACCGTCCGACGAGGACCAGCAGCGCCGCGAAGAGCGGCAGCCAGCACAGCCGGGCCAGGATCCACCCCACCGAGTCGGGCGCGGCGACCAGGCCCGGGACCGTACCGCTCACCAGCGAGGCGGGTACGGCCGCCGCCAGCATCGCGGTCTGGTGCCAGCACAGGATCGTCATCGCCGACAGGTTGACCACGACGACCGGCGCCCACACCCGGGGCCGCCGCAGCAGCCTCCCGATCCGGTCCCGCAGCAGGACGGCGGCACCGCTCTGCGTGGCGGCCAGGGCCAGCACCAGCAGGGACGGCGGGTGCGAGTTGGTACGGAGCTCCCCGGGGACGCCGACCATCGACGCCGGATAGCCGAAGCCGGCCAGCAGCACGGCGAACAGCAGCGCGCCGCCGCCCAGCAGCGTCCACGCCGCGCGCCGGTCCACCCGGCCCTCGCCCCACACCACCCCGAGCTGGTACGCGAAGAGCCAGCCCGGCAGGATGTTCAGCACGCTCAGCCAGCCGGGCATCGCCCCGGCGTACGGCCCGTACCGCAGGAAGTCCACCACGGCGACGCTCACCACCAGCGGCGCCACCGCCCACACCCCCAGCCGCCGCGCGGCGCGCACGCAGTACGGGGTCAGCGCGGTCACCACCGCGTACACGCCGACGAACCACAGCGGCTGGATCACCAGCGTCGACGCCGTACGCAGGGTGGTGCCGGGCACCCCGAGCACCGACAGCACCGGAAGCAGCACCGCCCAGACGGCGCACACGCCGAGCACCGGCCTGCCCAGCCGCACCAGCCGCTGCCGCAGCCAGCCGCCCGTGGAGGCCGCGCGACGGTACGAGAGGACCGACGCGTACCCGCCGACCAGGAAGAACACCCCGAGCATCTGGAGCACCCAGCTCACCGGCGCGAAGCTGCCGAAGGTGCTCAGCGGGCTCGCGTTGTGCAGCGCGCCCGCGCCGTCCGCGGTGAAGCCGCCGAGCAGCCAGTGCCCGGTGGGCACGGCGAGCAGGGCCAGGGCGCGCAGACCGTCGAGGGCGCGGTCGCGGTCCACGGGGGTACGCGCCTCGATCCGCTCGGCGAACGCGGTCACTTCACCTTTTGAGGTGGTCATCGCGCGTCCCCCTCCGCGATGGCGGCGAACGCGCGCAGCGAGTCGGTGCCGGGGACGAAGTAACCGGTGTGGCCGTCCGCGTGTTCGGCGGGCACACGGCGCGCGCCGAAGCCCGCACCGGCCGGATCAGGACCGTGGCCGAGACCGGCGAACTCCACGTGCGGGACCTTGGAGATCCAGTCGGAGGAGTCCTTGGCGGCCCAGACCCGCGCGGTCGTCCGCAGCGCGCGCACACTGTCCGCGCGCATCCCGGGGGACCCGAACACCACGATGTCCGAGGCGTTCACCTCATGGGCGGCGAGCCCGCACACCACCGAGCCGTAGCTGTGGCAGAACAGCGCCGGCTTCGGAGCCCCCACCGCCGCGAGCCCGCGCGTGAAGCGGGCCAGCCGCGTGGCACCCGCCGAGGCGAGATCGCCGGTGGCCGCGTCGATCCCCACCCCGACCGGCGTCGTATAACCGGTCCAGGCGATCACGGCGGTACGGTCCCCGGTCGCGTCCCGCAGCGCGCCGGCCATCCCGGCAGGTGTGCCGTACGGATCCTTCGTACGGTCGAAACTGCCCGCGTCGATGTCGGAGCCCGGCACGATCACGGCCACCTCGCGGGCGGCGGTCAGGTCCCCGTACACCTCGGCGACCTGCCCCCGCCCCCGGGGATCGAAGGCGAGGATCCGGCGGCCCGGCGAGGCGAGCCGGTCGTAGCGGGGGTTGTGCTCGGCCCGTACGGCACGGGCGTTGGCGGCGTACCGGAGGGTGACGGGCGCGCCGTCGAGATTGCCGACGACCAGCGGATGTCGCCGTACCAGCGCAGCGGTCTGACGCTCCGTCAGCCCGGCGAAGAAGGCGGCCACCGCGCGCGGCGAGGCGGTGGCGGGGTCGGGCAGGGTCCGGCCCAGCGAGGTATCGGCGCGCCAGGCGGCCGTCCCGGGCGGCGGCCCCGTCACCGCCTGCTGCGAGGTGCCCGACGCCCAGCCCGCAGTCCCCGCGACCACGACGGTCGCCAGCGCGGCGGCGACCAGGGTCCTTCCGTAGCGGCGCATATCCGTCTTCTCCCTCGTCTCGCCCGGTGCGACGGCGAGAAAGATAGGAAGACGGCATACGACGGGTCGTCACTCCAGGGAGCCAACTGCCGCGTCATACCAGGGCGCTACAGGGGTGACACGGATCGGTCAGGCCGGTGCGTCCCCGGGCGTGACGAGCCCGGACTCGTACGCGAAGATCACCACTTGCGCGCGGTCGCGCAGCCCGAGCTTGGCCAGGACGCGGCCGATATGGGTCTTCACGGTCTGCTCGGCGACCACGAGCCGGTCGGCTATCTCCTGGTTGGACAGGCCCCGGGCGATCAGTTCGAGCACCTCGGTCTCCCGGGGAGTCAGCCCGCGCAGCCGCTGCGAGCGCTCCCGGCGCGGTACGGGCCGCTGCTGGGCGAAGTCCGCGATCAGCCGCCGCGTCACGGACGGCGCGAGCAGCGCCTCGCCGCTCGCCACGATCCGTACCGCCGCGATCAGATCCGCCGGGGGCGCGTCCTTGAGCAGAAACCCGGAGGCTCCGGCGCGCAGCGCCTCGTACACGTAGTCGTCGACGTCGAAGGTCGTCAGCATCAGCACCTTCGGGAGATGGACCACCCCGGGCGGCGGGCTCAGCAGCTCGCGGGCCGCCGCCAGCCCGTCCATCTCCGGCATCCGTACGTCCATCAGCACCACGTCCGGATGGACGGAGCGGCTGACCTCCACCCCCCGCCGCCCGTCCGGAGCCTCACCGACCACATCGATATCGGCCTGCGCCGACAGGAGCGCGGCGAACCCCGCGCGCACCATGGCCTGGTCGTCGACGATGATCACGCGGATGGTCAAGGAGCGTCCTTCAGTGTGGCGGGGTCGATGGACTCGGCGGGCTCGGTGAGCGGCAGCCGCGCGGCGACCCGGAAGCCGCCGTCGGGCAGCGGCCCGGTGTCCAGCGTGCCGCCCGTCAACCGTACGCGCTCCCGCATCCCCACCAGCCCATGGCCGGTCCCCGCGCTCTCCACCAGCGAACTGCGCCCGGCGGCGGGCCCGTTGACGATCAGCACGGTCAGCCAGCCGTGCTGCGCGAGCACCGACACCAGAGTCCGCGCGCCGGCCGCGTGCCGCACCACATTGGCCAGCGCCTCCTGCACGATGCGGTACGCGGACAGATCCACGGCGGGCGGTACGGGCCCCAGCCCGGCGGGCAGCGACAGCTCGGCCGGCACCCCGGCCCGTACCGTCGCCTCCACCAGCTGCTGCACCCGGTCGAGCCCCGGCTGCGGGGTCCGCTCCCCGTCGGCGCCGTCGCTGCGGAGGACGGCGAGCAGCCGCCGCATCTCGGTCAGCGACTCCCGCGCGCTCGCCGCGATGGTGGCGAACTCCTCCCGGGCCGCGGGCGGCAGCCCCTCGATCCGGTACGGCGCGGAGTCCGCCTGCACGGTGATCACCGACATGTGGTGCGCCACGACGTCATGCAGCTCCCGCGCGATCCGGGTGCGCTCCTCCAGCAGCGTCCGCCGCGCCCGCTCGGCCTCGCTGATGGTCTCCTGCTCGGCCAGCCTGCGCTGCGCGTCGCCGCGTTCGCGCAGGGCGGCGGCGACGACGAGGAACGCCCCGCTGAGGACGGTCATCAGCATGTGCGTACCGCTGCTGTTACTGCTGCCGCTGCCGCCTGGCTGCCCGATGACCTCGAAGAACGCCCCGGCGAAGCCGGTGGCGAGCCACACGGCGACCAGCGTACGGCGCGATTCGCGCAGCCCCAGGCAGACCATCAGCACCAGGTAGCCGACGATCACCGCCGGCGTCCACGGCCAGGGCCGCTCCGCGACGCCCGCCGCGCTCTGCAACAGGAGGCCGCCGACGACATCGGAGGCGAAGATGATCCACCACGCCTGGAGCGGCCGGGTCACGGCGAGCACCAACGGCGCGGCCTGCGTGATCGCCAACGCCCCGGCCCACCCGCCGCCGAGCCGGTACTCCTCGGTGAGCGTGGTGGCGGTGACGGGCAGCAGCACGACGGCGAACACCAAGGTCACCGCGTACGGAGCAAGCCGCTGCCACCGCCGGGACGCGTGCGCGAGCAGCGGCTCGGTGGAATCGGCGGGGGTCCGCAGGGCGTCGAGGAGAAGCCGCAGCGTGGCGAGAGCCTTGGCGAGCGGCCTGGCGGCGGCGGTGGGGAGAGGAGTCATGACCTGGCCCAGCGTAGGTAGCGGGGGCGGCGGGCGCGTCATACCGGGGACCGGAGGGCGGGGTCATACCCAGGTATGACTTTGCGCCTCCCGGCGAGGGGCCGTGGCCTGTTTTGGGCTCGGCCCGGTGCGGGCCTGCGGGTGCTGGCCGGGGGCAAGGGTCTGTTCGGGCTGGGCCCGGTGGCGAGGTGCGGTTGTTGCCGGGTGCGGGGTCGCCTCTCGGCGAGGGGCCGTGGGTTGTCCTGGGCGGGGCCCGGTGCGCGCCTGCGGGTGGCGGCCGGGGGCCGGGGTCCGTCTTGGGCTCGGCCCGGTTCGTACGTGCGGGTTGTCGCCGGGGTCCCCTCCGGGGGCACGTGCCCGGACTGCACGATTTACGCCGCGTGGCGGGCCGGACGGTACGCGCGGGTTTCGTTCAGCGGCACAAATCGCGCTTTACGTCCGGACACATACCCCCTGCGGTGCCCCCTTCCCCGGCCCGTCACGGACCCGCCGGGGCTCGGCCCGGGA
>NZ_JBFBEZ010000032.1:0-90991 GCF_040701725.1 Streptomyces sp. NPDC093109 | reverse complement strand
GTGTCCTCGCCGCCGAGGCTCAGGTTGGCTATCTTGGCGCCCTGGTCGGCGGCCCACTGCATGCCCGCGATGATGCCGGAGTCGTCACCGAACCCCTCGTCGTCCAGCACCTTGGCATCGAGGATCTTCGCACCGGGCGCGACGCCCTTGTACTTGCCGCCGGACTGGGCACCGGAACCCGCCACGATCGAGGCGACGTGGGTGCCGTGGCCGAAGTGGTCGACGGTGTTGCCCGAGCCCGAGAAGTCCTTGCGGAGGACCGAGACGCCCTTGAGGTCGGGGTGCGTCTGGTCGACCCCGGTGTCCAGGACGGCGACCTTCACGCCCGTACCGTCGTAACCGGCCCCCCACGCCGTCGGCGCGCCGATCTGCGCGACGCTCTTGTCCAGCGTGACCTTGCGCCGCCCGTCCAGCCACACCCGCTCGACACCGGGGGCGGCCTCGCGCGCCTCGTTCTGGGTGTCACCGGGCTCGGTGAGCGCGTCCCAGACGTCGGCCGTCTCGTCCTTGGGCGCGGTCAGCGCCTCGCCGGTGACGGCGGGCAGGACGCGGCGGACGGAGACGTCCGCGTCGGCGATGGCCGCCTTCGCGTCCGCCTTCCGGCTCGCGTTCTTGGCGTACGAGACGATCAGCGGGAGCGTGGTGCGGTGCGCGTCGTCGTACTGGGCCTTGAGCAGCCCCGTCACATCGAACAGCCGCCGGTCCAGCTTCCCCAGCGCGACCAGCTGGGCCGCGTCCTGCGGGATGACATAGGTCGCGCCCGCGTGCCGGGTGACCGACATGCGCACCGCTTCCCGCCCCTTGGCGGGCTCCACCCGGCCTACGCGGCCCTTGGCGTCCACATGCACCTTGTCACCGGTGATCAGGGTCACCGTGCCACCGCCGCCGAGGGCGGCGGGGGTGGCGGGGGTGGCGGGGGTGGCGGCGGCAGTGCCGGTGGTTGTGGCGGTGGCTGCGGCGGTCGCGGCGGTCGCCGGGGCGAACCCGGTGGCGAGCCCGGCGGTGAGCAGGGCCGCGACCATGGCCGCGCCGGCTCTTCTGCTGTTGGTCTTGTTGTTGCTGCTGCTGGTCCTGCTGCTGTTGTTGTTACTGCTGCTGGACAACTGTCCCCCCATGGACGATTGCGCGCCTGGTCGCCGGCAGGAATCAACAGGACTTATCCGTTGGCTGGTTGGATAGCTGGATCGCGCTGCCGGGGCTGATCTTTTCGGATGGAGAGATGCACGCCAGCCCCAGGTGGTTGCTCCGGTCACGGCCCTTTTTCCGCATTTCCGCAGTGCGGGGTGTCCGCGTACGGCAGGCGGGTGGGCCCTGCGGGACTGCGCGGCAGTGGAGTGGGGTGGCGCGGCACCGGCTGGGCGGCTGACGGTCCGGTGCTGGTTGCGGCTCATGTCCCGCTGGTCACTGGGGTGTTGTCGGGTGCGGGTCAGAGCGACGTTGAGTGGGGTGGGTGGGTGGCGGGGGTTGTGGTGAACGGGGCCGCCCCTCCTGGTGTGAGTTTCGCGCTTCCGGGCCGGGTATCAAGGGCGCTCCTCCGTCGCGTCGGCTGCGCCGATTCCGCTGCGCTCCACCCCTGACACCCGACCCTCCAGCGCAAGTGCGGCTTTTCGGGAGGGGCGGCCGGGAGGTGAGGGGGGCCCGGGAGGTCTGCTGTCCTGCCACTCGGCTCAGGGTCCGGCGGGCGAGTGGGCCCTGCGGGGCTGCGCAGCAGTGGCATGGGGCTGCCCGGCCCGTCTCGGCGGCTGACGACCGCCGGTTGGCCGGCACTCATGCCCCGCTGGTCACCGTTGCGTTGTGGTGCCCGGGAGGTGGGCGGGAGTTGCTGTCCGGCTCGGGTCCGGGCCGGTCCGGGGGCTCCGGGCGGTGCCCGGGGGCGGGGAGTGTGACGTTGGAGCCACTTCCGGCCCGTCAGATGGTCGCAGCGTCACAGTCGTCGGGATCAAGGAGCCCACCCCCACCAACATGTCCCATATGGGATGGTTTGGCGGGCGGTTGAGGGTCCCTCCGGACGGCACATGTGTCCTGAGGTGCGTTAGACGCCCTTCTGGATGCAGAGACCGCCTCCGGGAGCCCACTTGCCGCCACACAAGTCCCATCAGCCTCTCCCCCACCCGGAGTGACCAGCGGGGCAGGTGTCGCAACCGGCAACGGACCGCCGGCCGCCGAGCCGGTGTCGGACCGCCCCTCTCCTCTGCCGCGCAGCCCCGCAGGGCCTACCGGCCCGCCGGACCCTGAACCGAGTAGCAGAACAGCCGGTCCCCCGGGCAACCCCCTCCCCCCGGCCGCCCCTCCCGAAAAGCCGCACTTGCGCTGGAGGGTCGGGTGTCAGGGGTGGAGCGCAGCGGAATCGGCGTAGCCGACGCGACGGAGGAGCGCCCTTGATACCCGGCCCGGAAGCGCGAAACTCACACCAGGAGGGGCGGCCCCACACCCAACAACCCGCGCCACCGACCCACCCCACTCGGCGCTGCTCTGACCCGCGCCCAGCCACCGGCCATCAGCCGCCGAACTTGCCCGCCTTGACGCCGGCCAGCCAGGCCGCCATGCCCGTACGGGAGAAGACCAACGTCCCTACGCCGGGGTCCTTGCTGTCACGGACCGCGACGTGGCCGCCGGAGACGGACGCCACCTCAAGGCATTCGCCTCCGCCGCCGTTACTGCCCCCGGAGAAGCTGCTCTTGCGCCACTCCACATGCGTCAACGAGTCCACCTTTGCCATCCGGCCATCAGCCTCCGACCTTGCCCGCCTTGACGCCTGCCAGCCAGGCCGCCATGCCCGTACGGGAGAAGACCAGCGTCCCTACGCCGGGGTCCTTGCTGTCACGGACCGCGATCTGGCCGTCCGGCAGGAACGCGGCCTCAAGGCAGTTGCCGCCGGTGTCGCCGCCGCCGCCGGAGAAGGTGCTCTTACGCCATGTGACATTCACCAGGGGGGCTGACTGCGGCATCGATGGCTCCCGATTCGTCTCACTGCTACGCAAAGCGCTCCACGGCTTCGGCGATCACATCAATGGAATCCGCGCGAGAGAGCGCCAACTTGGTAAGGATCCCGAACCTGAGCGTGCACATTCGTACATGCTCACGATCCTCAATGTAAAACATGCCCGCCTGACCCTCCGCATAGCCGAAGTCAGGGATCGGTTCCGGCAACGTCAAGAGGGAGAAGGGACCCTCAAGCCCCGGGCTCCCGCCCACGTCCAGCGGAAGCACCTGAAGGGTTACGTTCGGGTTCTCCGCGACTTCGAGCAGCGACTGCACCTGGGCGCGCATGACCGAGGGTTTCCCGATGACCCTTTGGAGCACGGTCTGATCCATCACGAAGTGCAGATCGCGCGGGTGGCGGCGTGGGGATGGCGTTCGAGGAGGGGGCCGAGGTGGTGGTGGTGGACAGTGGGCACCGGTTGAGTGTGTGTTCGCTGGAGCGGGTGGTGCGGATGTTCGGCGGTGGCGCGGATATCAGCGCTCGCGTGGTGTGGGTGTCCCCCGAGGTACCGGCTGGGGCGTCGGCGGAGGTCTGAACTGCGTTCTGGACATGTGCATTTCCACGGGCCGGGCCGAGTTCTCCGAGACCACCCCCGTACGCCGGGGAGAGCCCGTCGGCTACCGGGCGGAAATACGGCCGGAGCGTCCGCGAAGTCCGCCTCGTCAACGGGGACTTCGCCGTCCGAACCGGATCCATCGGCTCCGGCCGGTCCTCACCCCATTCGCCCCATAGACGTAAGCGTCAGGTTCGGGTCCGGCTCTCGCTCGTCCACCAGCGCCGTGAAATCCGGCGTGCTGATCAGCAGGCCGCCCGCCGTCCGCTCGACCTTCAGCTCCCCCGGCGCTCCTTGCGTGCCCTTCGCGCCGTACCTCACCGCGAAGACGTGCAGGTCGTCCGGGGTCCCGGTCAGCGGCTCGGCCTCCAGGGCCGTTGTCGTGACGATGTGGCTCCAGCCCTCGTCCGGGTCGCCGTAGCCCCTCGGGTCCGCCGCCAGCGCGAAGGCCGCCGCCTCCTGGGTGGTGGGTGACGTGGCGGCGAAGACGGTCGGGTCCGTTGCCGCCGGGTGCGTCAGGCGGAGTCCGGCCGGGGCGTCCGCGAAGTCCTCGGGCTGCGCCGCGATCCGGCGCAGCCGGTCGCCCTCCGCCGTTACGTACGGCAGTCCGGCCAGCAGGTACGGGGATCCCGGCAGGCGTTCCACCAGCGCCGTCAGCCAGAGGCGCGAGCCGTCCGTGACGTACAGCGTCCGCACATGGCGCAAGGTGTGGTCCCGGGTCACCACCGGCTTGGTGATCAGCTTGGCCGTCAGGCCGGCGGTGCGCGCCTCGGCGACGCGGATCCGTCCCATCGGGCGGCACAGCAGGTGCCCCTCGCTCACCGGGCCGAAGCCGTGCTGCCGGTTGACC
Organism: Streptomyces sp. NPDC093109; assembly: GCF_040701725.1. Lineage (NCBI taxonomy): Bacteria > Bacillati > Actinomycetota > Actinomycetes > Kitasatosporales > Streptomycetaceae > Streptomyces > Streptomyces sp. NPDC093109. Next base: position 86,605 of record NZ_JBFBEZ010000032.1, on the reverse strand, counting down.
GCCGCCGGGATGACGACCGTGCCCGCGACCTCGATCAGCGCCGGGGTCAGCCGGTCGTCGAAGGAGACCGTCACCGTACCGGCGCGCAGCTGGTGGCGGGCGGGCGTCCGGTTCGGTGTGCGGCTCGGTGTGCGGTGCCAGGGGGTCGTGTCCTGGATCTGCCAGACCAGCATGAACGCGAAGTGGCCGTCCACCCCGCCGTCTGCCGCGACGGCGTGCCGGGACCAGCGGGTGTCGCCCCGGTAGCGGCCGAGGTCCGCGCCGATCCGGCCGCTGAAGTAGCGCAGGCCCAGGACGGATTCGAACGCGGAGTGCTGCTCGCTGTAGCGCGGGCCGCCGATGTCGAAGCCGCTGTCGGCGAGCCGGGCGTCGAGGTAGCGGGCGAGTTCGTCGCCGTCGTCGGCGAAGACCTGTGCGCCGCTGACGCGGTGGGCCTGGGCGAGGAAGGAGAGGGAGATCGGGCCGTAGTTGTTGTCGTACGCGCCGCCGTGCTCGGGGGGCAGCAGGGCGCCCCGGTCGCGTACGCGGTGGGCGCGGATCTCCGTCTCGTACAGGCGTGTCGCGCGCTCGCGTACGGCACCGGCCGCCGGTTCCGGCAGGTGCGCGGCCAGCATCAGGCCGCCGGTGACGCAGCCGATGGCCTGGTTGGCGGCGGCCTGCGGGTTGAAGTACGTGGCCTCGGTGAGCCAGCGCCAGTAGCCGTGGGCGACGGTCAGCAGTTCGTCGTACTGCTCGTGGGTGAGGAGCCGCTCTTCCGCGAGCACGTCGCGTGCCGCCTCGCGCGCCGCGTCCAGCACATTGACCGCCTGGAGCAGCGCCCACACCGTGGACGGCCAGTCGCCGATCGGATGCGCGCCGGGGGCGAGGACATAGCGCGCGTACGGCAGGCCAGAATCGCGCGTCCGCAGGTTGGGGTAGCCGGGGTTGTCCGTGCGGAAGACGCGTTCGCGCAGGTGGAATGCGGTGGAGCGGCGTACGGCCTCGGGCAGCCTCGGGTCCTTCGTACGGTGCCACGCGAGCGCGAGCAGCGCGGTGATGCCCAGGGAGGTGTCCCCGATGTCGTCGTCGGCGGCCGGTGACTCTAGGTTGCCGTCCGGGGTGAGGCGTGCCAACGCCTCCTCGGTGACGCGGGCCAGGACCGCGTCGTACGCCGCCGGGTCGTCCGGCAGGTCGTGCAGCGACGCCCACTGGTGCGGGAGGAGTGGGAGGAGCGGGAGCGAGGGAAGAGGGAGAGGTTGGGGTAGTTGGGGTAGTTGGGGTAGTTGGGGTAGTTGGGGTAGTTGGGGTAGTTGGGGAAATTGGGGAAGTTGCCGCTTTGCTTCCTCGGTCACCGTGCCGTCAGCCCTTCATGCCCGAGGTCGCCAAGCCTTCCACCAGCCGCTTCTGGAAGATCAGGAAACAGATCAGCGTCGGCAGCAGCGCGAGCGCCGACATGGCGAACATCGGCCCGAACGACGACCCGGCCGTCTTGTCCAGGAAGAGCGTCAGCCCCAGCGGCACGGTGAACTTCTCGTTGTCGGAGAGGTAGACGAGCTGGCTGAAGAAGTCGTCGTAGGTCCAGATGAAGGTGAAGATCGTCGTGGTGACCAGGGCCGGCTTCATCAGCGGCAGGATGATCTTCAGATAGATCTGGCCGGGGTTGGCGCCGTCCATCATCGCCGCCTGGTCGAGTTCGCGCGGGATGGAGCGGATGAACTGGACCATCAGGAAGATGAAGAAGGCGTCCGTCGCGAGGAACTTCGGCACGATCAGCGGCAGGAACGTATTGATCCAGTTGAGGTTGAAGAACAGCGTGTACTGCGGGATCAGGGTCGCCTGCATCGGCAGCATCATCGTGCCGAGCATCAGCGCGAACCAGATCCGCCGGCCACGGAACTCGAACCGCGCGAACGCGTAGGCCGCGAGCGAGCAGGACAGTACGTTGCCGATCACCGCGCCGATCGTGACGATCAGCGAGTTGGTGAGGTAGAGCGTGAAGGAGTTGCCGGAGCCGGTCCAGCCCTTGGAGTAGTTCTGCGGGTGGAAGTGCTGGGGCCAGAGGGACGGATCGGTGAAGATCTCCTGGTCGGGCTTGAGCGAGCTGCTGATCATCCACATCAGCGGATAGAGCATGACGAGCGCCACGCCGATCAGCAGGGTGTGGACGAGGATGCGGCGGGCGGGTCCCGCCGGGCCCTTCGGTTTCGCGGAGGTGGCGGAGGTGGCGGAGGTGGCGGAGGTCATCTTTGCGAGCATGGACATGTCGTACGTACTCCTCGCCGACTGCTCAGTCGTCGTAGTGAACCCAGTAGCGGCTGGCGATGAAGTTCACAGCCGTGAAGAGGGCGATGACCAGGAACAGCACCCACGCCAGCGCGGAGGCGTATCCCATCTGGAAGTCGGCGAAGCCCTTTTTGTAGAGGTAGAGCGAGTAGAGCATGGTCGACCCGATCGGGCCGCCGCTGCCGTTGCTGACGACATACGCGGGGGTGAACGTCTGGAACGAGCCGATGATCTGGAGGATCACGTTGAAGAAGACGATCGGCGTCAGCAGCGGCAGTGTGATCCGGCGGAACCGGGTGAACGGTCCCGCGCCGTCGATGGCGGCGGCCTCGTACACGTCCTTCGGGAGCTGCTTGAGGCCGGCCAGGAAGATGACCATCGGGGTGCCGAACTGCCAGACCGCCAGCAGGATCAGGGTGTAGATGGAGGTGTCGGGCGAGGAGATCCAGTCCTGGCCCTCGATGCCGAACCAGCCCAGCACCGCGTTGAAGAGCCCGTCCTCGCCGAAGATCTGCCGCCACATGATGGCGACGGCGACCGCGCCGCCGAGCAGCGACGGCAGATAGAACGCGGCGCGGTAGAAGCCGAGTCCGCGCAGCGGCCGGTTGAGGAGCACCGCCACGCCGAGGGCCAGGGCGAGCTTGAGGGGTACGGAGACCCCGACGTAGACGAGCGTCACCCGGACCGACTGCCAGAAGTTCGGGTCCTCGGTGAACATCCGGGTGTAGTTGTCGGCGCCGGTCCACTTCGCCGGGGTGAGCAGGTCGAAGTCGGTGAAGGAGAGGTAGAGCGAGTCGAGCATCGGACCGATGACCAGCCCGAACACGCCGATGAACCAGGGTGCCAGGAAGAGGAACGGCCACCAGCCCCCGGCGCGGCGGCGGGCCGCGCGCTTGCGTTCACGCTCCCGCTCGCGGTCCGGGGCACGGTCGCGGCCGGCGGGGGCGACCGCTGCCGGCGGCTCCTCCCCGGCCTTGTGCACTGTCTCGGTGGTCACACTCATCTCCCTGGCTTCTCCTGGCTCTGTGCTCGACGCGCGACGCTCGACACGGGAATCGGGAATCTCCCGGTGCCCGGTGGCGGTCGGTTTACGCCGACAGAATGCTCTCGGCCTGGTCGAAGTACTCGCCCAGCGCGGACTTGATCGACTTCTTGCCGAAGGCGATCGCCAGGTTGGACTGGAACAGCAGCTCGGTGACCTGGTTGGCACCCTCGGGCGGGGCGACGGGCGCGGGCAGCGCGTCGGTGGCCTTGGCGACCCGGTCGGAGACATAGGCGGCGGCGTCCGAGGCGCGCTGGTCGTTGGGGGTCATGTCGGGCGCGACGAGGGCGCGGGCCTTGTCGGTCGGCGGGATGCCGCGCAGCAGCGCCATGTCCTTGATCGCCGCATCGTCCTGGGCGAAGTACGACATGATCTCGACCGAGTCGGCGATGTGCGAGCTGCGCTTGGTCGCGCTGAGCAGCACTCCGCCGTTGACGTAGTTGCCCTCGCGCGCGCCGGACCAGCCGCCCTGCGGGGTGGGGACGAAGTCGAGGGTGGCGCCGGTGATGGAGCCGCCGGAGTTGTTGAGCCCCGAGTCGAAGGTGATCATCGCCTTGCCGATGACCACGGCGTTCTTGGTGAGGTCGTTGTGCGCGGAGGAGGTGACGGCGCCGCCGGGCGAGGCGTTGATCTTGCGCATCTCGGCCCAGTAGGTCCACCACTCCTCAAGGGTCTCGCGGGTGTAACCGAGCTTGCCGTCGGCCGTGTAGAGGTTCTGGCCCTTCTCGCGGGCGAAGATGTCGAACGCCTGGTTGGTCGAGCCGCCGCCGTCGTCGACGCCGAAGATCTTGCCGCCGCCGGCCTTGTAGATCTTGGCCGCGTAGCTCTTCAGCTCCTCCCAGGTCCACTCCTTGTCGGGCTCGGCCAGCCCGAGCTTCTTGAGACCCGTGACGTTGATGGTGACGATGTTGACGCCGATGCCCGAGGGCACTCCGTAGAGCTTGCCGTCGACCGTACCGGCGGCGAGGAGGGACTTCGAGAAGCCGCTGAGGTCCAGGGATTTCCCGACGTACTCGTCGAGCGGCGCGAGCACGCCCTTCTTCGCGTACGCGGCGACCAGCGCCGTGTCCATCTGGACGAGGTCGGGGGCGCTGCCGCCGGAGACCTGGGTGTTGAACTTGTCGAAGTAGCCGTCGTAGCCGGAGTAGCGCGGCTTGATCTTGATGTCGGGGTTCTTGGCGGTGAAGGCCTTCAGCGCCTTCTGGTAGGCGGTGTGCCGCTCGTCGCTGCCCCACCAGGTCATGGTCAGATCGCCGCCGGCGGAGCCCGCCCCGGTGCCCGAACAGGCGGTGAGGACGGAGCCGAAGGTCGTCGCGGCGGCGACCACGCCCGCCGAACGGAGCAGGTTCCTGCGCGAGATGGTGTGACCCACTGGGTGTCTCCCTGGGTGTGCGTGTCGGATACGCCGCCGGCCGGTGCCGTACGGGTTCCCTCGGGGTGCGCTTCCCGGAGCAGCGGCCTCGCCCGGCCGGTGCACTCCTGACGGACGGGGGGTCCCTGGTCCGGTCCCGCCGGTCAACGCGACCGGTGTGACGGGCCGTTCACCGTGCGAGCACGCCCTCGCACGGCTGCCGTGCTCGGGAGCACGGCGGGACGCCTCATCCGGAGTCGGATTCCAGCCGACTCGGTAAGCGCTTGCCGAGATATTCACCGAATGGTCCGGAGGAGTCAATGGCCGGACCCCTCCCCTCCGGTAACGGTTCGGACTCCGCGCGCCACGGCGAGTCTGGTCGCGCCTGCCACCGTCCCGCTCTCGCCGACCATGCTGCTGACCGCCTCCGTGGGCCAGCTGAGCCGGGCCAGCTCGGCCCGTACCCCGGGCAGGAGCTGCGGATTCGCGCCGATACCGCCGCCGAGCACGATCAGTCCCGGGTCGAGTACGGCTGCCACGGCGGCGGCCAGCCGGCCGACCTCGCGGGCGTGCGCGGCGACGAACTCGGCGGCCCGCGCCTGCCCGGCGGGGGCCCCAGCGGTACGGGCCGCGCCGGTGGGCACCCCACTGCCCGACGACGCCCCGCCCGCCGACGCGAGCGCGAACAGCTCCTCGGCGGTGCGCGGGCAGGGACCGTCCGCCGGCTGCCAGGCCGCCTCGGCGCGCCGGAGCAGGGAGCGTGCCCCCGCGTACGCCTCCAGGCCCTCGTGGACGGAGTCCCGGCCGTCGGCCCAGGGATAGGGCAGCCGGGCGATCTCGCCCGCCGCGCCGTTGGCACCGCGCAGTACCTGGCCGCCGACCACGAGGCCGAGGCCGATTCCGTACCCGACCTGGAGATAGCCGAAGGTGTCGCGGCCCCGGGCCGCGCCCTCGTGCAGCTCGGCCAGGGCGGCGCAGTTGACGTTGTTCTCGACGTGGACCGGGATGTCCGGGGGCAGTTCCAGCGCCTCGACGGCCGCCGCGACGCGCGGCGTGGCGGGTCTCGGCGGCGCGCCGTCCCGTACGGAGGCGACGTCGGGTACGGCGATGACGGCGGCCCGGACCATCGCCCCCGGCAGGCTGTCGAGCACGGCGCGCACGGCCTCGCGCGGGCTCGGGTCGCCGTCGGTGCTCCGGGTGGCGAGCACGGTGCCGTCGAGGGCGCAGCCGCGCACCTCGGTGTGGGTGGAGCCGAGGTCGATGGCGAGCACGGTTCCGGCGGCGCGGCCGAGCCCGTACACGGCGGCGGACCGTCCCATGCCTCCGTAGGAGGTGCCGGAGCGGGCGGCCAGCCCGGCGGACTCCAGCTCGGCGACAGCCGTGGAGACGGTGGGCTTGGACAGGCCCGCCCGCAGGGCGAGCTGGGGTCTGGTCGCGGCCCCGGCGTCCGCCAGCACGGCGAAGACGGTGCCGGCGCTCTCGGTCAACTGCATGCGTCCCCTTGGGCGGTCGGTGATCGGTCGGTGATCGGGCGGTCGGTGATCGGGCTGTCGGGTGATCGGGCTGTCGGGCGGTGTGCGGGTGGTGTGGTGGGACAGTGTGGTCCGGTCGGCGGGCCCGGAGCGAGTGGTGCGTCGTCCGTCGCGTGCCGTGCCGTCGCCGTGCCGTGCCGCGTACGTCCGGAGTTCGGGCTGTGACACGTCTTGTTGTCACGCCTCTTGACGCACCCTACTTCGTTAGTTAATTTCCTAATCAACTGCGCGGTACTCGCCTGCCACGCAGCGGTCCCGACCGTTCCACCGCTCCGAACTCACACAGTTCAAGCCACGGTTCGCCCGCCGTGCGCAGTACCGCGCAACGAAAGAGGCCCCGTGCAGGTCCCCACGCCCCTCACGGTCGGAATCGACGTGGGCGGCACCAAAACCCACCTCCGCGCCTGCGCGGGGGCGGACACCGTCACCGACCATGTCCGTACGAGCGACGGCTGGCGTCCGCACGACACCGCGGCCGCCGCCGACTGGCTCGCCGCCCTGCTCCACGACGTCCTGCCACCGGGGACCGCGCCCGCCGCGGTCGCCGTCGGCGGTCACGCCTGCGAGACCCCCCGGCAGTGCGCCGGTATTCGCGCCGCCCTGCACGCCCGGCTCGGTGTGCCCTGCATCGTCGTCGGCGACGCCGAACTCCTCGCGCCCGCCGCCGGGGTGCCCGACGGCGTGGGCCTCGTCGCCGGTACGGGCTCGGTCGCCGTCGGGAGGCTGCCCGACGGCACCGCCGTCCAGGTCGGCGGCTGGGGCGCGGTCCTCGGCGACGAGGGCGCCTCGGCCGGCCTGGTCCGCGAGGCCGCCCGCGCCGTATGGGCCGCCCACGACCGGGCAGAACCCCCCGACGAACTCGCCCGGCTGCTCACCGCCTCCCTCCACGTACCCGAAGTGCCCGCGCTGGGCGCGGCCCTGGAGGGGGCCGCCCGGGTCTCCGCCGAGTGGGGCCGCCACGCACCGAGCGTTTTCGAAGCAGCCGCCGCGGGTTCATCCCTCGCCCGTACGGTGATCGCTGACGGCGGGCGGGCGCTCGCGGAACTCGTCGTGCGGCTCGCCGCGCGCGGGGCCTCGGTGGCCGATGTCGTCGTCGCCGGCGGCACCGTACTCGCGCAACCCGCTCTGTACACCGCCTTCACCGAGGCCCTGGCTCTGGCCCTCCCGGACACCCGGACACGCCCACTGCGGGTGCCGCCGGTCGCGGGGGCCGTCGCACTGGCCCGGTCCCTCGCCCGACCCGGCGCCCGCGGCGCCTTCGAAGCCCCCGGAGCCCTCGGAGCCCTCGCGCCCGAAGTCCCGTGAGCCTCCGGAGCCGTGGCCGCACCCGACGCCCCCGATGCTTTCGACGATGAGGAGAGCACCGCATGACGATCCTCCCCCCGGCCGGCCCCGACACCCTCGGACGGCGCGGCTTCCTGCTGCGCTCCGCGGGCGTCTCCGCCGCACTGGTCACCGCCCCGACCGTGCTGACCTGGCTGACGCGCCCCACGGCAGCCGCCGCCGCGCCCCTGACCGGCGCCGCGACCTCTGCGGCCTCCGCCACGTCCGCGCGGACCGTCGCCTTCGTCGACAGCTACACCACCAACATCCTCACCAACCTCACGCCCGAGACCAACGCGGTCGTACGGATCCTCGGCGGCATGGCCGACGTGTGGAAGACCGGCGACGCCTGGAACACCGGCACCCCGCTCATGCCCGACGTCCTGCGCGCCAACATGCGCTACTGCGCGCGCATCACCCGCGTACGCACCGACGCGCAGGCGCGGCAGGCGTTCATCTACGACCGCCAGGACCAGAGTTACGCGGCGATCGGCGGCCTCGGCCCGCTCGCCGAGCTGTACCGCACCGGTGCGAAGGCCGTCACCAGCATCACCGGCGCCCCGGACACCGTCCCGGACACCAAGATCAACGATGCCGTCCCGGCCGGCGCCCCCGCCGGGTCCGCGATCGGCGCGGGCTCGCCGGACTCGGAGCTGGGCAAGGTCGTCGAGCTGGTCAACACTGTGCGCGGGCCGTCCGCCTCCAGCAACCCCGGCAAGTTCGCCTACCAGTACCCCCGCCCCTGGCGCATGACCGAGGACAGCAAGGTCGTCGACACCGGCAGGACCGACGAACTCGGCTACCCCGTCTTCCGCTCGGACGTCGTGGTCGTCCCGCAGCTGCTGCGCCAGCGCAGCACCACGCCGGCCGAGGACGGCGGCTACCCCAGCGGCCACACCAACGCCTTCTACCTGGCCTGCCTGGCGCTGGCGTACGCGGTCCCCGAGCGCTTCCAGGAGCTGGTGGCCCGCGCGTCCGAGCTCAGCCACAGCCGCATCGTCGCCGGCATGCACTCCACCGTGGATGTCATCAGCGGGCGCACCATGGCCACCGCGCTGGCCGCCGCCACCCTGGCCGACCCGCGCAACGCCGGCCTCAAGGCCGCCGCCGTCCAGCAGGCCGCCACCTTCTTCCGGGCGCGCACCGGCAGCACGGCCGACACGCTGTACGCCTACGCGCACGCGGCGGGCCCCGGCACCGACCCGTACGCCGACCGCGCCGCCAACGCCGCCGCCGTCACCCCCCGGCTGACCTACGTGCTGCCCCGGCGGCACGGCCGGTCGCAGCCGATGACCGTACCCAAGGGCGCCGAAGTGCTGCTGGAGACCCGGCTGCCCTACCTGGACGCGGCCCAGCGCCGCGAAGTGCTCCGCACCACCGCCCTGCCCTCCGGATACGTCCTGCTGGACGGCAGCGAGCTGTGGGGCCGCCTCGACCTCTTCACCGCGGCCGACGGCTACGCCGCGTTCGACCGGGACGTACGCGTCACCCTGGACGCGTCCGCCGGCGGCTTCGGCGCCGCCGACACCTGGCGCAACGACATCGACGGCGGCGGCGGTCTGACCAAGCGCGGCACCGGCGCCCTCACCCTGACCGGGACCAACCGCTACGCGGGCGGCACCGTCGTCCAGGAGGGCACCCTCACCGCCGCGTCCCCGCACGCCCTGGGCAGCGGCGACGTGCAGGTGCGCGGCGGGACGCTGCGCACCGCGTCCGCCGACGGCGGCGTGCAGATACGCAAGGGCTACACGCAGTCGGCCGACGCCACCCTGGAGGTCACCCCCGGCGCCTCCCGCCGCAACCCGGCACTCGTCGTCGCCCACGAGGCCGTCCTGAGCCGGGGCAGCACGCTCGTCGTCCACCTCAACGCCGACCAGGCCGGAACCGGGTCCGGGGCCAAGGACCGCACCGTCCCCGTCATCGGCGCCCGGAAGCTGCGCGGACGCTTCGACACCGTCACCGTCACCGCCACGGGATACCGCGCCGAGCCGGTCTACACCGCGAACGGCCTCTCCGTACGGCTGACCAGGCGCTGACCCGCGCCCACGCCGCCGTAATCCGAACGACGAAAGGCACCCTCCCGCATGCGCGTCCGCGACGTCCGGTCCACCGACCTGTTCACCGGCTCGGCACACGCCCCCCGCCAGGTCGTACGGGTCACCGTGCAGGCCGGCCCCGGGGCCGGGACCGGACCGTCGCGGCTGCGCGTGGAGGGCCCGACCGTCGCCACGCCCGAGCCCGTGTCCGTACCGGCTCTGGCGGCGGGCGAGGAGCGGGTCGTCGAGGCCGGGGTGGTGATCGCCGCACCGGCGCCCGAGGGCTCGGTCCACCGGGTCACGGCGGTGTGGGAGGAGACCACGGGCGCGGGCGGCGGCGCGGGCTCCGGACACGCCGGATCCGGCGGCTCGGGCTCCGGCGGCGGGCGGGCCGCCGGGAGCGGCAGCGTGGTGGCCTCGGCCACCGGCTGGACGATGTGGATGATCTCGCACTTCCACTACGACCCGGTGTGGTGGAACACCCAGGCGGGCTTCACCGAGATCCGCCACCAACTGCCCGACCTGCCCTGGGTCGACCGGCTCCGCCCGCCGCACGTCCGCAGCGCCTTCGACCTGGTCCGCGCCCATCTCGACGCGGCCCGCCACGACGAGGACTACCGCTTCGTCCTCGCCGAGATCGACTACCTCAAGCCGCACTGGGACGCCTTCCCGCGCGACCGGGCCGATCTGCGCCGCTTCCTGCGCGACGACCGGATCGAACTCGTCGGCGGCAGCTACAACGAGCCCAACACCAACCTCACCCACCCCGAGTCCACCATCCGCAACACCGTCATGGGCGTCGGCCACCAGCGCGACATCCTCGGCGGCGACCCCCGCTCCGGCTGGCAGCTCGATGTCTTCGGCCACGACCCGGCCTACCCGGGACTGCTGGCGGACGCCGGACTCAACTCCAGCGCCTGGGCGCGCGGCCCGTTCCACAACTCGGGCCCCGTCGGGCACACCGGCGACATCGAACGCATGCAGTTCCCCTCCGAGTTCGAGTGGATCTCGCCCAGCGGGCGCGGCGTCCTCACCCACTACATGGCCGGGCACTACACGGCCGGCTGGGCCATCCACCGCACGGAGTCGCTCGACGCGGCGATGGCCGCCGCGTACGACCAGTTCGCCTCGCTCAAGAAAGTCGCCGCGACCCGCAACGTCCTGCTGCCCGTCGGGCACGACCACAATGTGCCCTCCCGCTGGTGCACGGAGATCCACCGCGCCTGGTCGGAGAAGTACGTCTGGCCCCGCTTCACCATGGGGCTGCCGCGCGACTTCTTCGCCGCCGTACGCCGCGACGCGGCGGGGGGACCCGGGACGCCCGCGCGCCCGATCCGTCCGCAGACCCGCGACATGAACCCGGTCTTCACCGGGAAGGACGTCTCCTACATCGACACCAAGCAGGCCCAGCGCGCGGCCGAGACCGCCGTCCTCGACGGCGAGCGGCTCGCCACCCTGGCGGCGCTCCTCGGCGAGTCCTTCCCCGCGGCCGACCTCGACAAGGCGTGGCGGCAACTCGCCTACGGCGCCCACCACGACGCCATCACCGGGACCGAGTCGGACCAGGTGTACCTGGACCTCGTCGGCGGCTGGCGCGAGGCGTACGAACTCGGTGACCGCGTCAGGACCACCGCCCTGCACGCCCTCGCCGGCCACACCGACACGCGCGGCGAGGGGCGGCCCGTGCTCGTCGCCAACACCCTGTCGTGGGAACGCGACGGGCTCGTGACCGTACCCGTCGACGGCATCGCGGGCATCGCGGGCACCGAGGGCTCCCGGCCCGTCGTCGTACGCGACACGGACGGCAGGCCCGTCCCCTCCGTGACCGGCGCCGGCACCGTCACCTTCCTCGCCCGCGACGTGCCCTCCCTCGGCCACCGCGTGTACCACCTGACGGAGAGTGAGCAGCCGGCCGACCAGGTACGGATACAGGCGCGGGAACAGACTGGCGACCAGCCCGACGAACCCGCCGAGTGGACCCCCGCCGCGTGGACCCCCGTCCCCGGCGCCACCGCCGCCGCCAACGACCGCTTCCGTATCGAGGCGGACCCGGCCCGCGGCGGCGTCCTCACCCGCGTCACCGACCTGCGCGACGGCCGCGAACTGCTGCGCCCCGACGGCGTCGGAGCCGAACTCACTCTCCAGGACGAGCACACCACCCACCCCGTCTGGGGCGAGGGCCCCTGGCACCTGCTCCCCAAGGGGCCCGCCTCGCACCGTACGAGCGACCGGCCGGCCGCCTCCGTACGCGTCGAGCGCTCCCCCCTCGGCCAACGCCTCGTCGCCGAAAGCCGGCTCGACGGGCTGCGGCTCACCCAGACCGCCACGCTGCTGTACGGCTCCGACCGCGTCGACTTCCACACGCGCGTGGACGGCTCGATCGGGCAGGACCGGCTGCTGCGCGTACGCTTCGACCTCGACCTGCCCGGCACGCTGCCCGTGTCGGAGGTCGGATTCGCGGCCATCGGGCGGCCGTTCGGCTTCCCGGATTCCGACGCGGCCGAGCATATGTGGACCCTCGACAACCCCGCCCACACCTGGTCGGGCCTCTCCACGACCGCCCGCGTCGCCCTGCACGCCGCCGACGGCACCACCCTGCACCACGCCTTCGGCATCGCCGAAGTGATCGCCCCCGCTGATCATGACGTACGCCCCCTGCTCACCCGTCTCGTCGCCCGCGGCGTGACCGCCACGAGCACCCATCCGGACAGCCCGCGCTACGGCTCGCTCGACGCCGACTCGAACCTGCCCGACATCAGAGTGACACCCGCCACTGACAATCCCGCCGACAACCCGTTCGCCGAAGCCGTCCTCGCCGCCTGCGCACCGGAGTTCCGGCAGGCGCTCGCCGTGCACGGGCGGGTCTTCGTCCCGGCCGACCGAACCCGTCACGCGTCCTGGCGGCCCGGCGCCGACCTGCGCGGCGCCCGGGATCTGCCGGTCCTGATCGTGCGGCCCCGGGACACGCTGGCCGACCTCGCCGACGGCGCGGTCGACGTCCCCGTACCCGCGGGCCTCCCGACCACCGCCGAGCCCGCCTGCGACTACTCGGCCGCGCTCCTCAACCACGGCACCCCCAGCTCCGTCGCCACCCCCGACGGAAGCCTCCACCTCACCCTCATGCGCTCGTGCACCGACTGGCCGGCCGGGGTCTGGCTGGACGGGGAGCGGCGCGGCGCGCCCGACGGCAGCGGCTTCAACCTCCAGCACTGGAGCCACGACTTCCGCTTCAGCCTGGCCGCGGGCCCCGGCGACTGGCGGCAGGCCGGTTTCGTACGGGCGGGCCACGAGGCGAACCACCCCCTGCTGGCCGCCGTCACCGCCGCCGCCCCCTCCCCCGGGCAGCTGCCGCCGCGCGTCTCGCTCGTCGAGGTCGCCCCGGCCACGGTCGGCCTCAGCGCGCTCAAGCCGCGCGGCAACCCCCTGTCGTCCGGCCTGCCCGGCGACACCGCGCCCGCGCGCGACGGCCTGACGGTCCGTCTGTACGAGACGCAGGGCCGTCCCGTAACGGCCGAACTCCGCGTGTACGGCGGCCTCGCGGCGCCCGAGCGCACCGACCTCCTGGAGCGCTCCACCGCCCCTGGGCCGACCGCCCTGGAGTGCGCTACGGACGGAGCGGTACGGATTCCCCTCGGCGCGGCCGACATTGCGACGATCGCGGCCGTACCGCTGCACCACCCGGTGGAGCGGGAGGAAGGGGAAATGCGGCGGCCGTCGCCCGCCCACGAGCCGGTCCAGCCCGTCTTCGCGCGCTACTGGCTGCACAACACCGGCCCCGCGCCGATCGGCGGGCTCCCCACGAACATCCGCCTGACGCGCCTGGAGACGAAGGGAACCACCGGCCCGGCGGAAAGCACCGGGCCGGCCGGCACGACCGCCTTCCGCGTCACCGTCTCGGTCTCCGCGAGGCCCGCCCGCGGCACCGTCACCCTCGACATCCCGCCCGGCCTGAGCGCGCTGCCGCTGCCGCCGCTGGACTACGACCTCGCGCCCGGTGAGTACGCCGAGTTCGAGTTCCGCGTCCGCCGGGACGCGGCGGCGGCGCCCGGTACGTACTTCGTGGCCGCGCGCCTCCGTGACGAGGACGGCCAACTGCTGGAGGACGCGCTCCCGTTCACGCCCGAGAACCCGGCGGCCCCACTGGACCTCGGCGCCCGGCTGACCCGCCCCGAGCCAGGACGGCTCACCCTGCTGCTGGCCAACCCGTCCGCGAGCGAGGTGCGCGGCGAGGCGCACCTCATCAGCCCGTACGGCACCTGGGGCGCCCCCGGCGACCCGCTCGCCCTCGCGCCCCGCCTGCGCGGCTTCGCCCTCGCGCCCGGCGCCACGGCCGCCCTGGACTTCACGGTGACCACCGCGCCGGACCCGGGCCCGGTGGGGGCGTCCGGCGAGTGGTGGGCGCTGGCGAAGGTGGCGTCCTTCGGCCGGGTCTCGTACACGAACACCGTCCCGCTGAACGCGGAGGCTCCACGCGGTCAGTGACCACCTCAGTGGCCGTCTCAGTGACCGCCGAGGCCCGGCAGGCAGGTGCCGTCGAGCGTACGTCCCACAACCTCGGCGGCGGCCCGCCCGGAAGCGTTTACCGATCCGTTGACGCACACGAAGCCCGGGCCGCCCGTACCCCCGACGAGGGCATCGACCAGCGGACGGTCGAAGCGGCCCCTGACCTCGATCTCCTCCGGCGGCAGCCCGAGCGCGCGGCCGGCGGCGGCACGCACCCGCGCCTCGGAGACGGTCTTCCCGCCCAGCTCCCCCAACGCGGCGGCCAGCGCGTCGGCCTTGGGCCGCGCCCCCGCACGCTCCGCGTCGGTGAGGGGCTGCTCCTTGCGGTACGCGTGGTTCTCGGCCACCCGCTGTTCCCAGCTGTACGTGATGCAGGGCGAGGGGGTGGCGGGCGGTGACGGATCCGCCCCGGCGTCCTCAGGGCAGAAGCCCGACGCCCCCGGCCTCCCCGTGGCACCGGCCGTCCCTGCCGTCCCCGCCGTCCCTGCCGTCCCCGCCGTCCCCGCCGTCCCTGCCGTCCCCGCCGTCCCCGCCGTCCCCGCCGTCCCCGCCGTCCCCGCCGTCCCCGCCGTCCGCGGATCGTCGGCGCGCGCGGCACACCCGGAAACGGCCACGGACACGGACAGCGTGAGCAGTACACCGGCGACGAGAGCGGGAGTGGCACCCCTGCGTGCATGTGTCATGGACACCATCATGACCCCACCCCCACCAGGACCACACCGCCCCCGGACCCCTGCCGCACTCCCCCGCCGACCACTACCGTGCCCGCATGTTCCGACGGTGGAAGCTCGTACGCCGTGTCGGCGTCGGCGTTGGCATCGTCGGCGGCGTTCACCGGGCGGCCACCTGAGCGACCGGCAGGATCCACCGGCCGGGGCGGGCAGGGGTGAGTGGATGAGGCACCGACCCTTTCCCACCCGCCGCGCACCCCCACGCCAGCGCGTCCCGCCCGCAGACACGTGGAGACCGTATGACCACCTCGTCCCGCCCCCGACTCTCCCTCGCCCGACGCCCGGTGACGGCACTGACCCTGGCCGCGCTGTCGCTCGGCGGCGCCCTCGCCGGTGGCGGTACGGCGACCGCGGCCCCCCAGCCGACCGCCGCCCCGAAGCCGGCCGCGCCCAAGCCCGCCCCGGCCAAGCCCGCGAAGCCCGTCAAGCCCGCCGACGCCCGGGCCGGCGACCTCCTCGACGTCACGCTCGACCAACTGCGCCCCACCCAGCCCACCGTGGGCTTCGACCAGATCTACTACAAGCTCGGCCGCTACAGCTCCACCAAGGACGAGGCCAACGGCAGCATCAACAAGCGCTTCGACGACTGGTGCGAGACCAACGGCCAGGAGAAGGCCGCGAGCGTCAAGCCGAACGCGAAGATCTCCGACGCGTCGACCTTCACCTGCACCGTGCCCGTCGGCCAGGAGACCGCCGAGACCCGCGCCGCGATGAAGACGGTCGTCGTCGGCCCCGGCAACACCCTCTACCTCACCGACGGGCACCACTCGCTGACGTCCTTCCTGGAGACGCCCGGCGGCGGCGCGAAGACCCATATCCGGCTGCGCGTCACGGCCAACCTCAGCAAGCTCTCCACCTCCTCGTTCTGGAAGACGATGCAGGAGCGCAAGTGGGTCCGGCTGCGCGACGAGAACAACCGCGCCATCACCGTCAACCAGCTGCCCAACCGCCTCGGCCTGGCCAACTTCCACGACGACCGCTACCGCAGCCTCGTCTACTTCACCCGCGACATCGGCTACCAGCCGCCCGCCGACGCGGCGGAGTTCCTGGAGTTCCAGTGGGGCACCTGGCTGCGTGACCGGGTGAACCTCGCCTCGTACGACCTGACCTCGCCCGACTCCTACCTGTCCGCGATCCGCGCCGCCTCCGAGGCGATGTCGGCGACGCCCGGCGACACCGTCATCGCCGACGGCCGCACGGCCGACGAGCTCGGCCGGATGGCGCAGTGGAACGACGGCAAGAAGGCCACCGGCGGCGAGTTCGGCAAGCTCGGCACACCGGTCACCGAAGCCAAGCCGGGCAAGCTCGCGTACGCGCTCGACTACCGCGCCCACCTCCCGGTCAAGCCCGGCCAGCCCGGCAAGCCGAAGCCCTGCAAGCGGTAGACCAGGGGGGCCGGAAGGCCGGAGCCGCGGGACGGGCGGGTGGTCTTGCCCGGACCCGGGTCCAGAGGTTAGATTTTTAATCCAACCATTGGACCACCAGTCCAGTAGCGATGCCGACGGAGAGCCGATGACCGACCCGACGGCCCAGGCGCGGGAGCAGGAGCAGAAACAGAAACAAGAGCAGGATCGGCAGCGGGAGCAGGACGCGATCATCGCCTCGCTCACCCCCGTCATCAACGGGATCGCCGCCACCTTCGGCTCGTTCTGCGAGGTCGTCATCCATGACTACCGCCGCCCGGAGCGCTCGGTCGTGGCGATCGCCGGGGCCGTGACCGGGCGGCGGGCCGGCGGGGCGATGAGCGAGATCGGCATGCGGATGCTGGCGCGCGGCGACGAGGCGACCGACGAGGTGAACTACCTCACCCGTACCGCCGGCGGCAAGATCGTCAAGTCCTCCACGATGATCCTCCGCGATTCGGCGGGCACGGTCTTCGGGGCGCTGTGCGTCAATCTCGACGTGACCGCCGTCAACCAGGCCCACGCCCTGATCGGCGAACTCGCCGGGGTCGCCTCGCTCGCGGCCGTGCCCGCCACCACTTTCGGGAACGACATCGACTCCGTCGTGGACGCCATGGTCGACGCCCACCAGCTGCGGCAGAACAAGTCGTGGGCGGATCTCGACCGCGCCGAACGGCTGGCGCTCTTCCGGAGCCTGGACGAGCGCGGGGTCTTCGCCGTACGGCGCGCGGTCGAGCAGGTCGCCGCCCGGTTCGGCATCTCCCGCGCCTCCGCCTACCACTACCTGGGCGAAGCCCGCGCGCGGTCCGGCGCCGACGCCGACCCTATGAACCTCCCGGACGGAGCAGCACACCCATGACGCCCATGACGCCCATGCCCCCCGCCCCCACACCCCCGGTCACCCTGGACGACGTCCGCGCCGCCGCCGAGCGGATCAAGGGGGTGGCCCACCGCACCCCCGTGCTGCGCTCCCGCACCCTGGACGCGCTCGTCGGCGCCGAGGTCCACCTCAAGTGCGAGAACGTCCAGCGCGTCGGCGCGTTCAAGTTCCGGGGCGCCTACAACGCCGCCTCCCGCCTCTCGCCGGACCAGCTGGCCGCCGGCATCGCCGCGTACTCCTCGGGCAACCACGCCCAGGCCGTCGCGCTCGCCGCGCGGGAGCTGGGCACCACCGCCGTGATCCTGATGCCGGAGGACACCCCGGCCTCCAAGCGGGAGGCCGCCGCCGGATACGGCGCGGAGATCGTCACGTACGACCGCTATACGGGCGACCGCGTCGCCATCGGTGAGGCGCTGGCCGCCGAGCGCGGGCTGGCGCTGATCCCGCCGTACGAGCACCCGCATGTCATCGCCGGGCAGGGCACCGCCGCGCTGGAGCTGATCGAGGAGACAGGCCCGCTCGACGCGCTCGTGGTGCCGGTCGGCGGCGGCGGGCTGATCGCGGGCAGCGCCACCGCCGCCAAGGGGCTGCTCCCCGGGATCCGGGTGGTCGGCGTCGAACCGGCGGCCGGGGACGACACCAAGCGGTCGCTGGCGGCGGGCGAGCGCGTCCAGATCCCGGTCCCCCGTACGATCGCCGACGGCCAGGCCGCCGACATCCCCGGCGAGCTGACGTTCTCCGTCAACCGGCGGCTGGTCGACTCCATCGCGCTGGTCACGGACGACGAGATCCGGGACGCCATGCGGTTCGCCTTCGAGCGCCTGAAGACCGTCCTCGAACCCAGCGGCGCCTCCGCCCTCGCGGCCCTGCTCGCGGGCCGGGTGGACCGGCTCCCCCGACGCGTCGGGGTGATCCTCTCCGGCGGCAACATCGACACCCGGCGCTTCGCCGAACTCTGCGCGCCCTGACCGGACCCGCCGCACGAACAACCACCCTGCGAACGCCCTAGGCTGAAGCCCGTGTGGACCAGCGACAGCACGGCCGTGGCCGAACACGACATAAGCCCGACACCGGACCCGGCAGCGGCGCCGGAAACGGCCCCCGGCCAGGGGAAGCGCCCACGGCCGTGGTGGCGGACACCGCTCCTCGTGACCGCCGCCGCCGTCCCGCTGTACGCCCTGTGGGCCGCGTTCCTCGCGACCGGCGGCGGCGATCTCGCGGCACAGTTCGCGTGGGCCGGATTCATGGCGCGGCACCCGGGCTCCGCGTACAACCTGTCCTGGTACGGCGGCACCCACACCGTCAACTACAGCGTGCTCGCGCCCCCGCTGATGGCGCTCCTCGGCGTCCGTACGGTCTCCGTGCTGGCGGGGCTCGCCGGGACCTGGGCGATGGCCGCGCTGTTCGTACGGACCGGGGTGCCACGGCCGCACTGGCCTGCGCTCCTCGGCGCGGTGGCCCTCTGGTGCAATGTGGCGTCGGGGCGGACGACCTTCGCGCTGGGCGTGGCCATCGGGCTCTTCGCCCTGCTCTCCGTACGGCGGCGCGCCCTCACCGCGGTCCTCACGGCGCTCACCACCCTGGCCAGCCCGGTCGCCGGGCTCTTCCTCGTGGTGGCGGGGACGGCGTACGCGCTGGACCGGCGGTGGGCCAGGGGCGCCTCACTGATCGTGCCGCCCGCGCTGGTCGTCGCGGCGACGACGCTGCTCTTCCCGTTCCAGGGCGAGCAGCCGATGGCGCCCGGCAAGCTCACGATGCCGCTGCTGATCTGCGCGGCCCTGTGGTGCGCGGCCCCGCGCGCGTGGCGGGTGGTGCGGTACGGCGCGGCGGTGTACGCCCTCGGGGTGGTCCTGACGTTCCTCGTGTCCTCGCCGATCGGCACGAACGTCGAGCGGCTGGTGGGGCTCGCGGGCCCGCCGGTGCTGCTCGCTGCGCTGCTGACGCGGGGGGTGCGCCCGCTGCGGAACCTCTTCCTGGCCGCCACGCGCGCGTGGCGCCCGGCCGCGCTGCCGTCGCTGCTCGCGGTCGCGGTGGCCGTCAACTCGTACTGGCTGCTCAGCAAGACGGAGGACGACCTCGTGGTCTCCACCGTCGTGCCCGGCTGGGCCGCGCACACCGACGGGGTGGTCGCCGCGCTGGACCGGCTGGGGGCGGACCGTACGCGGGTCGAGGTGGTGCCCGCCCGTAACCACCGCGAGGCGGATGTCCTCGCCGCGCACGTCAACATGGCGCGCGGCTGGAACCGGCAGCTCGACGTCGAGCGCGGACGGCTCTTCTACGACGGCCACGGCGGCACCAAAACGCTCGCCCCGGCCGCTTACCGCGCCTGGCTGGACCGCTGGGCGGTCGGTTTCGTCGTCGTCCCGCACGGGAAGCCCGACAGCCCGGCCGCGGCCGAGGCGGCGCTCGTCGCGTCCGGGCCCGACTGGCTGGAGCGGGTCTGGAACGACGACAACTGGACGGTCTACCGCGTACGGAACGCGGTACCGCTGGTCTCGGCGCCCGCCACCGTTGTACGCGGCGACGACGCGGAGCTGACCGTACGCCTCCCGGCGGCGGGCTCGGTGACGGTACGGATCGCGTACTCGCCCTGGCTCCACGCCCCGGGCGCGTGCGTCCAGCGCGCCGGCGCCTGGACGAAACTGACGGCCACGGCGCCGGGCACGTACCACCTGGGTTCGGCCTACCGCCTGCCGCGCGCGAACGGTTGCGGGGCGTAGTGACGGACGGCCCCACCGACCGGAGGGGGCCGGGGTCGCAGGAGGTGACGTCCCCGGATGTAAAGCGCGATTTGTGCCGCTGAGCGCGCCTGCGGACAGAGAACCGGCCCGCACGCGGCGTAAATCGTGCATCCGGGGATGCGCCTCCGGAGTGCCCCGGCCCCCGGCACCATGGAAACCGGGCCGCACCCCGCACCACCCAAGACCCACGACCCCCTAGCCGGGAGGCGACCCCGCAACGGCTACAGCTTCAGCTGGAAGACCCCCGCCGGCCGCTCCCGCCGGTACCCCAGCGACTCGTTCACCGCGAGCATCGCCGTGTTCTCGTCGGCGACCGTCGTACTGATCTCCCGCAGCTCAGGCCGCGCCGCGCACACGCTCTCCAGCAGGTGGCGCTTAACCGCGCGGCCGAGCCCGTGGCCCCGGCTGCCGGGGACGACGACCGTGTCGTACTGGAGCGCGCGGGTGTCCCCGGGGTCCGCGAGGACGACCTCCGTGTAAGCGACGATCGCGCCGCCCCCGCCCCCGCCCGCGCCGTCGTCGTCGACGACCGCCGCCGTGTGGATCACGCCGCCCCGCGCCTCCACGACGCGCGCGGCGGCCCGTACCCGCTCCGCGTCCCACCGCACGGGCGGATCGTCGAGTTCGCCGGCGGGGGCGTCGTCCATCGACGCGTGCGCGCGGGCGAACGAGTCGGCGTACGCGTCGGGCACGATCCCCGTCCACTCCACGAAGCGCAGGCCGGCCGGGAGCACCGGCGGCGGTATCTCCTCCAGCGTCTGCCGTACGCGCTGTACGTACCAGCCGAGCGGCAGCACATTCGTGAAGCCGATGCTGTCCACGAACGCCTCGCCCGCGCCGCCGACTTCGAGGACCGCGGCGACCGAGTCGCGCCCGGCCGCCGCGAGCCGGGTCCGTATCTCGGCCCAGAGCGCGGCGCCGATGCCGTGGCGCCGGGCGTCGGGGCGTACCACGAGCGCGGTGAGGAAGGCCGTGTGGCGCTTCTGCGGCTCGCTGAACAGCCGCAGCGAGGCGACACCCTGGTAGGACCCGTCGGGCGCGGTCATCGCGAGATGGGTGCTCGGCCCGCCGGCGGAGTCCACGCGGAGCCGGCCGGCCGTCTCCGTCCTGCTGGGCTCGGGCACGGCGGCGGGGAGATCACGGTCGTGTGCCGCCACGACCACCGCGTGCCAGGCGTCTGTCTCGGCGTCCGAGGGCGGGCTTCCCAGAGTGATCAGCATGGCTCGAACCTACGCGTACGGGAGTGGTGACGCCCCCGGGTTACGGGGACATCCGGACGGCCGAACGGTCCCGCCCGCGGAGGGGGGACCGTTCGGCGACGGGCGACGTACACCAAGCCCGTGCGGGCGGCGTCGCCGGTCAGGCGGCGGCGTTCTCGGTGATCGTCACCTTGCCCTTGCGGATCGTGGCGAGCCGGGGTGCGCGGCGGGCGATCGAGCTGTCGTGCGTGACCATGATGAAGGTCAGTCCGTGCTCTTTCCAGAGTCCTTCGAGCAGTTCCATGATGTCGTCACGGGTGGATTCGTCAAGGTTTCCGGTGGGTTCGTCGGCGAGGAGTACCTTCGGCTGCTTGACGAGCGCGCGGGCGATCGCGACGCGCTGCTGCTGGCCGCCGGAGAGTTCGCTCGGGAGGTGTCCGGCGCGCTCGCCGAGCCCGACGGACTCCAGTGCCTGCGCGGCCCGTTCGCGCCGCTCGGCGGTCTTGACGCCGAGCGGTACGAGCGCGGTCTCGACGTTCTCCTGAGCGGTGAGGGTGGGGATGAGGTTGAAACTCTGGAAGACGAAGCCGATGTTCTCGGCGCGGACCTTGGTGAGCTTGGCCTCCGACAGCCCGCCCAGGTTCATCCCGTCCAACTCGACGGTGCCCTGGGTCGGCCGGTCGAGCCCGCCGAGCATCTGGAGGAGGGTGGACTTGCCGCCGCCGGTGGGGCCCTGGATGACGAGGCGGCCACCGTCCTCGATGGTCAGGTCGACCCCGGCGAGGGCGTCGACGGTCTTCTTGCCGCGTGTGTAGCGCTTGGTGACGCCGCTGAGCTGGTACACGGTTCAACTCCTGCTGTACGGAATGCGGTGAGGGACGACGCGGTACGGAACGACGACGCGGGCCGGAACGACGGCGCGGTACGGAACGACGACGCGGGCCGGGGCGGGCACGCGCGCGCTCGCGGGCACGCGCGCGTTACTCGACACGGCTGAGCGCGTCCGCCGGGCGCAGCCGCGAGGCCCGCCAGCCGCCGAACGCGCCCGCGACGAGACCGCCGGTGACGGCGAGCGCGACCGCGATGCCCACGGAGCTGAGCGCGACGGGCGCGGTGAGCGCGATGTCGACGGCCTTGGAAGCGGCCTGGCGCCCCATGCCGCCGCCGGGTCCGCCCATGCCGCCCCCGCGTCCCGCGGAGGCGAGTTCGGCGGTGAGGGTCGGGCTGATGGCCGTGACGAGGTAGGCGCCGCCGATGCCGAGCGCGATGCCGAGCACACCGCCGAGGAGTCCGTTGACGAGCGCCTCGCCGACGACCTGCCGGGTGACCCGGCCGCTCGTCCAGCCGAGCGCCTTCAGCGTGCCGAACTCCCGTACGCGGCGGCTGACCGCCGAGGAGGTGAGCAGCCCGGCCACCAGGAACGCGGCGATGAGTACGGCGATGGAGAGCCACTTGCCCACGTTGGAGGCGAGGTTGGAGGCGGTGGACAGGGAGCCGGAGACGGTGTCGGCGAGATCGGCGGAGGTGGTGACCGTCGTGCCGGAGATGTTCTTCTGGATGGCGGCCTTGACGGTGTCGATCTGCTGCGAGTCGGTGGCCTTGACGTAGACCGTGGTGACCTTGTTCTTGGCGTCGGCCAGGGTCTGGGCCTTCTTGAGCGGGATGTAGACGTTGGCGGCGGCGTCGCCGCTGTCCGCCGTGGCGATGCCGATGATGGTGAACTTCGTCTTGGCGATGGTCAGCTTCTTGCCGACGGCGAGGCTCTTCTCCTTGGCGTACGCGCTGTCGATGACCGCGACGGCCGCGTCGGTCTCGGTCGTCTTGAACGTACGGCCCTTGGTGATCTTGGAGGAGGTGAGCGGGCCGAGGCCGGTCACGGTGACGTCCGCGCCGTAGACGGAGTAGGAGTTCACGTCGAACGCCGCGCCGCCGCCGCGGACTTCGCCGCCGCTGTTGCCGCCCGTACCGCCGCCGTTGCCGCCGGGGCCGCCGCCGCCCGCGCCGCCGTTGCCGCCGGTGGTCCCCTGCTGCTGGGTGACCTCGCCGCGCGAGAACTGGCCGTCGATCTTCACCACGTTCAGGCTGAGACCGCCGACGGCCTCGGAGACGCCCTTCTGGTCACCGACCTTGGTGACGGTCGAGGTGGCCAGGGTCTGGAAGCCCTGGACCATCACCCGGTCGCTGCTCTGCTCGGAGTCTCCGTCGTTGGCGTCGAACTGGAAGCGCGGACGCTCCGCCGTGCCGCCCTCGCCGGGCGGGGTGGCGGCTTTGGTGACGGTCATGTCGGTGCCGAGGCCGTACAGCGACTGGAGGACCTTGTCCTGGGCCTGGCTCATGCCGGTGGAGACCGAGCTGACGACGATGACCAGGGCGATTCCCAGGGCGAGCCCCGAGGCGACGACGAGCGCCGCCTTTCTGCGACGGCGCAGCTCGCGCCTGAGGTAGGTGAAGAACATGGGCGTGAAGTTAGGGGCCCGTTGTGATGAGGAGTTAAGGCCAGGGTGAGAGCTGGATGAGAACGCGAACGGCGGCGGCACCAAAAGGTGCCGCCGCCGTCGGGATCAGGCGTGTGCGATCGGGCTGGGTGCGATCAGGCGTGCGCGATCAGGCTTACGCGATCGGGCGCGTCGAGTCCGGCTCAGGCCGCGGAGCCGGCCTTCCAGTCGGCCCAGCTGAGGTTCCAGCCGTTGAGGCCGTTGTCCGGGGCGATGGTCTTGTCGTCGGAGTTCTTGACGATGACGACATCGCCGATCATCGAGTTGTCGTAGAACCACGCGGCGGTCGTGTTGGGGTCGTTCGCGCCCTGGGTGTCCGAGAGGCCCACACAGCCGTGGCTGGTGTTGACGGCGCCGAAGATGGACTTGGCGCCCCAGTAGTTGCCGTGGATGAACGTGCCGGACGTGGAGAGCCGCATGGCGTGCGGGACGTCCTTGATGTCGTACTCGCCCTTGCCGTCGGAGTCGGTGAAGCCGACCGTCGCGCCGTTCATCCGGGTCTCCTTGAACTTCTCGGAGATCACCATCTGACCGTTGTAGGTGGTGTTCTCCGGGGAGCCGGCCGAGATCGGGATGACCTTGAGGACCTTGCCGTCACGGGTGACGGTCATCGTCTTGGCCTTGGCGTCGACCGTGCTGACCTGGCTGCGGCCGATCTTGAAGGTGACCGTCTTCTCCTGGACGCCGTAGACGCCCTTGGCGCCCTCGACGCCGTCCAGCGCGAGCTTCAGGGTGACCGTGGAGCCGGCCTTCCAGTACTCGTCGGGGCGCAGGTCGAGGCGCTGCGCGTTGAACCAGTGGCCGACGACTTCCTGGCCGCTGCTGGAGGTGACGGTGATGCCGTCCTGGACGGCCTTCTTGTCGGTGATCGCCTTGTTGAAGTTGATCGAGACCGGCATGCCGGCGCCGACCGTGGAGCCGTCCTCGGGGGTGAAGTTCCCGATGAAGCTGTTCTCCGGCGAAACGGTGGTGAAGGAGGAGTTGTCGACGGCCTTGAGGCCCTTGGCGTCCGTGGCCGTCGCGGCGATCTTGTACACGGTGGAGCGTTCGAGCTGGCCGTCCGGCTGCCAGCTCAGCTTGTCGTCGGCGAGGGTGCCCTTGACGGCGGTGCCGTCGGCGGTCGTCATCTTGACGTCGGTGAGGGTGCCCTCGGTGACCGTGACCTTGGCGTCGTTGTTGATACCGACGTTCGTCGCGCCGTTCTTCGGCGCGATGGCTATCTGGGCCTTGGAGGACTCCTTGGCCGCTGCCGCGTCAGCCTGGGCCTGCGACGACGAACCCTTGGAACCGTCGGCTTCGGTCTTGCTGTCGCCGCCGCTGCACGCCGAGAGCACCAGAACGCCACCGAGCACCGCAGACGCCACCGCCAGGCTCCTGCGCCGCTTGCTGTCCGTCATCACACGTTTCTCCATCATCGCCGCTTACCCTGCCGATAACCCTTATGAACGCCCTTGGCGACCCATCCGGTTCCACCTCGGCCCGAGCTGTGGTGAACACCACTCGTACCGGGGAATGCGTCGCGGGTGAACCGATCCCTCACGGGGAACAGGTGAGCCCCGGCCCGCCGGTTCTTCCACGGGTCCGGGGCTCTCCAGAGTGTCACGCTCCTCGGCTAGCCTCTACCGACTCCCACGCCTCCGTTCGCGCGCACCGCTGTGACCTGCACGGACTCCTCCGATTCGTCGACTTCGTCACTCTCGTCGTCCTCGTCGAGGTCCCATTCGACCGCGTCGGGGTCGTAGTCGATCAGCTCACTGGTCCAGGACGCCTGGGCCAGCTCGACGCCGGGGACGTCCTTGACGAGGTCGAAGGGCTCCACGAGATACGCGAGGGCCTCCGCCGCGTCCGCGCGGACCGCCGACCGGGCCTGGGCGCGCTCGTCGTCGGGGAGGGATTCGTCGGCGTCGATACGGTCGAGCGCGGCGGCGCCCAGTCGCTCGGCGTCCTCGGCCTCCAGCACCAATTCGACGCGCAGCCGTACATACCGTGATGTCTCAGAAGTGCTCATACGACGGAGCGTAGGGCCACCAACCCCCGCGACTTTCCCACGACCCGCTGCTTTCACCAGACGAGCAAGTCCGAAGTCCCGTCTGCCCGGCGGCGCCCGGCACGCACGCTCGCCGCGTTGCCGAAATGCCCTAGTAGCTCCGCTACGAGGGCACTCCGGCGCCTTGCGATCGCACGCGCCGGACACCGCCGGGCCCGCCCCAGGGGGCGGACGACGCTACTTCGGACTTACTCGTCTAGCATCAGCGCACCCAGCCACCTCGGTGTTGTTCAAGGGGGATCCCTCACGTGTCCGTCGCACGCCGCCCGCTGCTGACAGCGACCGCCGCCGGAACCCTGCTCTGCGCGCTCTGGTTCGTACCGTCGGCGAACGCCACGGGCGCGCCGGAGGAGCCGCCACAGCGGTCCGCACCGTCGGCACAGAGTCTCCGACTCGACAGTTACGAGGTGTCCACGACCTCCGGCGCCTCGGAGAAGCCCATCACCTCGACCGACTCCGACGACCCGCCGGCCCCGGCCGGTGCCGATGTCCAGGGGCAGCCGGAAGAGCCGGAGCCGCCCGCGCTGGCCGACACGGGCGCGGTGGAGACCACGCCGTATGTGATCGGCGGGACGGTCTGTCTGGCGATCGGCGCGGGCTTCGTCGCGTACTCGGTACGCCGGGGAGCCCGCGAGTTCTGACCAACTCTGCCCGTTTCGGGGAGGGTTGAGAGTCGAGAAGTGACCCACATCATGGCCCCGGCCGCACGGAAACGGTGACGACGCCGGGAGCGGGACTGGCATGCTCGCCAGGAGCTACCGATCAGTAGCCCCCGGTGGGGGCTCCGTGTGCTCCTTTCCCGGTGCTCCCTCCCGGGCTGTCTCCCGCCTCTCCGTCCCCCGAGGATTTGCGTGCACAGAACAAGAAGATCCACCCGTCTCGCCCTGATATCGACCATGGCGGCGGCCACCCTGCTCGTCACCGGCTGCTCCTCCGGCGGCGATACGAAGATGGTCGGCACCGCGAGCGAGGCCGAGGCGTCCCCCGACGCCGGTGCCGAGGGCGTGGGCTCCAAGGCCAACCCCGCCGGCGAGCAGCTCGCGGTGGTCCCGGCGACGACCGGAGACGACGGTACGACCCCGACCGCCGTGGCGACCCCGGCCACGGGCGGCTCCGCCGCTCAGGACAAGCCCGGGCTCAAGGTCGCGTCGTACAACGCGGACACCGGCCGGGCCGTCATCGCGGCCGTCACCCGGAAGGGCGGCGGTCAGAAGACCGAGGCCCCGGCCGAGGACTCCGCGGAGACCGAGAAGACCGAGGAAACCGCGCCCACGGCGGACGCCACCGAGCCCGAGGCCACCCCGGACACGGGCGCGGACACGGACACGGACGCGGACACGGACGCGGACGCGGACGCCACCGAGGCCCCCGCCACGGAAGCCCCCGCCGCCGCGGACACCGCCGCCGAGGACACCGACACGGTCTCCGTCGGCGACATCATCGCCAGCGCCCCCGCCCCCGGCGCCCCCAACGGTCTGCTCGCCGAGGTGACCGAGGTCATCGGCGCCACCGACGCCGGTACGGAGGTCGCCACCGCCCCGTCCACGCTGAACGCCCTGCTCGGCGACGCCACCGCCGAGGGCAGCGTCCCGGTCGACCCCTCCACCGTGGAGGTCAAGCCGCTGGTCGAGGGCGTGAAGGTGTCCTGGGCCAAGAGCGCCGGGCTGACCTTCGGCCCGAAGTCCGCCAAGCTGCCCTTCGGCAGCCTGCGCATCGACGTCGGCGCCGCCGTCGCCACCGCCGAGGGCGCCCCGGCGTCCGCCTCCGCCTCGGTCAACGGCTTCGTACAGCTCGCG
Source organism: Streptomyces sp. NPDC093109 (assembly GCF_040701725.1). Lineage (NCBI taxonomy): Bacteria > Bacillati > Actinomycetota > Actinomycetes > Kitasatosporales > Streptomycetaceae > Streptomyces > Streptomyces sp. NPDC093109. Next base: position 59,264 of record NZ_JBFBEZ010000032.1, on the reverse strand, counting down.
CCCGAGGTCGAGTTCTCGTACAACGGCTCCGGCAGCAACAGCGCGCCGGGCTCCGCCTCGCTCGCGCTCTCCGGCGACTGGGCCTCGCAGTGGTCGCTCAAGGGCCAGGCCGCCGCCAGGACGCAGGGCGGCAAGCCGCTCCGTATCCCCTTCGCCGAGCTGCACACCAACCCGGTGATCCAGGTCGGCGTGGTGCCGATCGTCGTCAACCTCGATGTGACCGCCTACTTCCAGGTGGACGGCGACGGCCGGATCGAGGTCAACGTCGAGCAGGACCTGAAGGGCGACTTCAAGGTCGGCGGCAGCTTCTCCCTGTTCAAGGGCTGGAAGCCGATCAGCGAGTCGAACATGACCGGTGAGCCGCTGCGCGCCTCCGTCACCACCGCCGGCAAGGTCAAGGCGTCCCTGGGCGTCGAAGCCGCCGTGGGCCTGTACGGCACGGTCGGCGTGGTCGGCGATGTCGCCCCCTTCCTCCGCGCGGAGGCCGAGGCCGCCGCCACCGGATCGGCCGACACCACGGGGTCGGCGTCCGGCGCCTGGAAGCTGCACGGCGGCATCGATCTGAACGGAGCACTCCGGGTCCAGCTGACGATCTTCGGCACCCCGCTCTTCAAGAAGGACATCCCGCTGGTGGCCCTGAACAAGGAGTGGCTGCTCACGGAGGGCCGGGGCAGCGCGAACACCCCGGTCAAGACCGCGAGCTGATCACCGGGAGGGGCCCGTCGGCGCGCACACAAGCGACCGACGGGCCCCTTTTTCCTTCACGGGCCTTTACGGGCAGCGCTCAGACAAGCGCCCCGGTAACCCCCTCCACGGCCTCGACCAGCCGCCCCTCCCGTACGAACGTCTCCGCCCCGGCGAGATCCGGCGCGAGGAACCGGTCGGGCCCCGGCCCGGCCACCCCCGCCGCACGCAGCGCGTCGATGGCGGCGCGCGAGGCGGGCGCGGGCGTCAGCCCCTTGTGCTCCTGGCGCAGCTCGACGGCGCGGGTCGCCGCGTACAGCTCGACGGCGACCACCCGGGTCAGATGCTCCACGGCGGTCCGCAGCTTGCGCGCCGCCGACCAGCCCATGGAGACATGGTCCTCCTGCATGGCGGACGAGGGGATCGAGTCCACCGAGGCCGGTACGGCCAGCCGCTTCAACTCGCTGACCAGCGCGGCCTGCGTGTACTGGGCGATCATCAGCCCCGAGTCGACGCCGGGGTCGTCGGCGAGGAACGGCGGCAGCCCGTGCGAGCGGTTCTTGTCCAGCAGCCGGTCGGTCCGCCGCTCCGTGATGGAGGCGAGGTCGGCGACGGCGATCGCCAGGAAGTCCAGTACGTACGCGACGGGCGCGCCGTGGAAGTTGCCGTTGGACTCGACCCGGCCGTCGGCCAGCACCACCGGGTTGTCGACGGCAGAGGCCAGCTCCCGGTCCGCGACCGTACGCGCGTACGCCAGTGTGTCTCGCCCGGCGCCCGCGACCTGGGGCGCGCAGCGCACCGAGTACGCGTCCTGCACCCTGGGCGCCTCGTCCTCCTGGAAGTGCCCGGTCAGCGCGGACCCGGCGAGCACCCGCAGCATGTTGGCGGCGCTGGCGCCCTGGCCGGGGTGCGGCCGGATGGCGTGCAGTTCGGGCGCCAGGATCCGGTCCGTACCGAGCAGCGCCTCCAGGCTGAGCGCGGCGGTGATGTCGGCGGAGGTGTAGAGCCGGTGCAGGTCGGCGAGCGCCATGACCAGCATGCCGAGCATCCCGTCCGTACCGTTGAGCAGCGCGAGCCCTTCCTTCTCCCGCAGCTCGACCGGCTCGATGCCGTGCGCCGCGAGCAGCTCCCCGGCGGGCCGTACGGTGCCGTCGGGCCCCTCCGCGTCGCCCTCGCCCATCAGCGTCAGCGCGCAGTGCGACAGCGGGGCGAGGTCCCCGGAACACCCGAGCGAGCCGAACTCGTGCACCACGGGCGTGATGCCCGCGTTCAGTACGTCCGCCATGGTCCGCGCGACCTCGGGCCGCACCCCGGTGTGGCCCGACGCGACCGTCTTCAGCCGCAGGAACATCAGCGCGCGTACGACCTCGCGCTCGACCCTGGGCCCCATCCCTGCGGCGTGCGACCGTACGATGTTGCGCTGCAACCGCACCCGCAGCTCCGGCCCGATGTGCCGCGTGGCCAGCGCCCCGAACCCGGTCGACACCCCGTATACGGGCTCCGGCTTCGCGGCCAGCGCCTCCACGACCTCCCGCGCGCGGGCGAGCGCGGCGAGCGCCTCACCGGAAAGCTCGACGCGGGCACGGCCACGGGCCACGGCGACGACATCCTCGGCGGTCGCCCCCGCCGTCCCCACCACGACAGTGTGCATATCCATATTCAGGAGCGTACGGACTGAATCCCCGAGTGTCACGGGTCGTCTTGCGGGACTCCGGGCCCGCACCGGCCAAGTTGCCGGTTCAGCAAGAAAATTGGCCGCTCGCGGACGCCTGCGCACAGGCTGCCTCCAGAAGGTTCTGACGCACCGCGTCAGTGGTCGAAACCCGAGGATGCAGCAAATGGAAAACCGCCATGTCGTGATCATTCCGATCGAGATCGACGAGGAGAAGGAAGGCGCGTATCTCGCCGCCTGGCAGGTCGCCGCGGAGGTGATGGCCGCTCAACCCGGTTTCCTTCGGACGTACATGTTCCGCACGATCGTTCCGGGGAGCACGTTCTCTCTCGTCAACGTGGCGGAGTGGGAGTCCGCCGCTCACTGGGAAGACGCGATGAACGCCTGCCCGATGATGGGACAGCGGATAGCCGTCGCCCATCCCTCGAACTACGAGGTGATCCGGACGGTCCTGCCCGCGACGGAGCAGGGCCCGGGCTCCGGCGGCGGTCACACGCCCGCCGATCTGCCGCCCGCCGAGGCGCGTCGCCGGGCCGTGGACGGGGAACTCACGCTGGTCGATGTCCGCGAGGACGACGAATGGGCGGCGTGTCACCCGGACGGCGCCGTCCACGCCGCGCTCAGCACGCTGCCGGCCTCGCTGGCGGATCTGCCCGACGGCCCGCTGGCCTTCATCTGCCGTACGGGCAACCGCAGCGTGCAGGCCGGCGCGCAGGCGATGCGCGCGGGCCGGTCCTCCGTCCACAGCGTGGCGGGCGGCCTTGAGGCGTGGGAGGCGGCAGGGCTGCCGGTCGGATAGACCGTCGCGCCCGCCCACACCATTCCGGAAAGGATCTTTACCGTGTTCTTCGTCGACACCCTGGAGTTCGAGGGCCTGGGAAACCGCAGTTACCTGGCCGGCGGCCCGCGGACAGCGGTCGTGGTGGATCCGCCGCGAGACATCGACCGGGTCATCACCACCGCCGCCCTGCGAGGGGTGCGCATCGCGTATGTCGCTGAGACACACGTGCACAACGACTACGTCACCGGCGGGCTGGAACTGGCCCGTCTCACCGGCGCCCGCTATCTGGTCCCGGCCGACGCAGCCGTCGCCTTCCCCCGTACTCCCGTCGCGGACGGTGACACGTCCGAGGTGGACGAGCACCTGGTGCTGCGGGCGATCGCGACCCCGGGCCACACCCCGCACCACACCTCCTACGTCCTGGAGGAGGACGGCCGGGCGGTGGCGGTCTTCACGGGCGGCTCGCTGCTGATCGGCTCCGTCGGCCGTCCGGACCTGGTCGACCCGCGGCTGACCGAGCGCCTGGCCCGTGCGCAGCACACCTCCGTCCACCGGCTGGCGGCCACGCTCGACGACGAGGTGCCCGTACTGCCCACGCACGGCTTCGGCAGCTTCTGCTCCTCGTCCCAGACCCGGAGCGAGGGCGATACGAGCACGATCGGCGAGGAACGCGCCGGCAACGACGCTCTCACCTTGGACGTGGACACCTTCGTGAAGCGGCTTCTGGCCGGGCTGGAGGACGTGCCCGCCTACTACGCGCACATGGGCCCGGTCAACGCCGCCGGTCCCGCGCCCGTCGATCTGAGTCCGCCCGAGCCCGCCGACGCCGCCCGGATCGCCGGACGGCTGGCGGCGGGTGAGTGGGTCGTCGACCTGCGCGACCGGGTCGCCTTCGCCGACGGCCATGTGGCCGGATCGTTCAACTTCGAGGGCACCGGCAGGCCGGCCACCTATCTGGCCTGGCTGATCCCGTGGGGCAAGCCGGTCACCCTGCTCGCCGACACCCCGGCGCAGATCGCCGACGCGCAGCGGGAGCTGACCCGGGTCGGTATCGACCGCCCGGCCGCCGCGGCCACCGGGGATCCGGCCGGCTGGGTGCGTGCGGGGGAACAGCTCGCCTCCTTCCCCCGGGCCCGTTTCGCCGGCCTCGCCGAGGCGCGCGAGCGCGGCGAGGAGGTGGTGGTGCTGGATGTACGCCGGGATTCCGAGCGCGCGAACGGCTTCCTCGCCGGCTCGGTGCACATTCCGCTCCACGAGCTGCACGGCCGGGCCGGCGAGGTGCCCGACGGCACGGTGTGGGTGCACTGCGCCGGCGGGATGCGCGCGGCGATCGCCGCTTCCCTCCTGGACGCGACCGGCCGCGAGGTCGTCGCCGTCGATGACGGCTTCGAGGCCGCCCTCGACGCGGGTCTGCGCGTCACGCGGCCCTGAACCTCGCTCCACCCACACGACGAAGGCGCCCGATGTTCCTCTTCTACGGCGGTCCCGGCCGCCCCGGCCCCGCACCGGCCCGGTCCCGCGTCACCTACGGCGATGCCGTGCCGCCGGACGGGCGCATCGCGTGACCGCCCTGATCCTGGCCCTGATCGCGGGAGCCGTCGTCGGCCTGGCGCTCGGCGCCCTCGGCGGCGGTGGCAGCGTCCTGGCGGTGCCCGCGCTGATCTACCTGCTCGGCTTCACCCCCGCCGCGGCCACCACCGCCGGCCTGATCATCGTCACCGCCACTTCCCTGACCGCCCTGTACGCGCACGCCAGGACCGGGCAGGTGCGGTGGAAGGCCGGAGCGGCGTTCGCGGCAGCCGGGATTCTTCCGGCGGCGGCCACCGGGGCCGCCGCCGCCCGCCTGCCCGAGGCCGTCCTCACCGTCGCCTTCGCCGCGGTGGCCGTCCTCGCCGCCGTCAACATGCTCCGGTCCGCCGGCGCCGCCCGGCACGGAAGCGGTCCCGGGAGCGGTCCCGGAAGCGGCGACGTACGGCCGGGCAGGGCGGCCGGGACCGGAGCCGGCCTGGGCGCGCTGACCGGACTCCTCGGTGTGGGCGGCGGCTTTCTCGCCGTCCCCGCCCTGGTCACCGTCCTGGGCTTCGGGATGGAGGCCGCCGTCGGCACCAGCCTGCTGGTCATCTCGGCCAACTCGCTGGCCTCCCTGGCCACTCGCTCAGGCACCGCCGCCTCGCTCGACTGGGCGCTGATCGGCCCGTTCATCGCCACCGCGATCCTGGGCGCCTGGGACGGCAAGCGCCTGGCCGCGAAGGTCTCAGGGCCCCGCCTGCAACGCGTTTTCGCGGCGGCGCTGCTGGCCGTGGCCGTCTTCATGCTTGCCGACACGGTGATGTGACGGCCGCGGGGGCCTCCGGAGGCTCTACGCCCCCGGCGCGCGCCGGAACCGTCGACGCTCGCCCGCCGCGGGCGAGACCGTGTCGGCCAGGGTGATGACCTCCTCGTCCCGCCCCGCCACCACCGGCCCCCCGGACCGCGCCGCCTTGGCCCGGTACTGCGCCGCGTCCGCCAGGCGGAAGAGGCGGCGGGCGGTGCGCAGCTCGCCGATGGGGTCGCCGGTGGAGGCGATCCCGCAGGCCACCCCCTCGCCCAGATCCAGCGCCGCCGCCCGCCGGCACAGCTCGTCGGCGACGGCGATGACCTCGTCGGACGACGGCCCCACCGTCAGCAGACAGAACTCGTCGCCGCCGAGCCGCGCGGCCAGCGCGCCGGGCAGGCGGGCGCCGCAGACGGAGAGGAGCGAGCCGAATCGTTCCAGCAGACGGTCACCGACGGCGTGGCCGAGCGTGTCGTTGACGGTCTTGAGGCCGTTGAGGTCGCAGACGACGAGGCTGACGACGGCGCCCTCCTCCCGGTACCGCGCGATCGCCTCGTCGAGCCGCGTATCGACCGCGCGCCGGTTCGCGAGGCCGGTCAGCGGGTCGGTGAAGGCGAGGCGGCGGACCTCTTCGAGGCGTTCCGTCTGGGCGATCCCGGCCGCGACGACGGAGGCGATGACGGTGGCGAAGTCCGCGTCGTCCGCGTCGAACAGGGGCGCTCCGCGCGGCCGGGCCACGTACAGCTCGCCCCACGCCCGCCCGTCCAGGACGATCGGCGCGACGACGCAGCAGCCCCGCCCGCGCCGCCGCAGCGCCGCCACGCGCGCCCCGGCGGGGGGCCCGTCCGCGGCCGAGGTGACCGCGGCGGACGCGGCGGACCCGGCGGTCACCGCGGCCGGAGCCCCGGACCCCGCCGACTCCGCCGGCCACTCCGCGATCTCGGGGAACCGGTGCACCGGATACGTCTCGTCCGCCGGGAACTCCTCCTCGCCGGCCACCCGCTCGCCCGCGTTCACCAGCACCTTGAGCCGCCCGAGATCCCGTTCCCACAGCGACAGCGCGGCGAAGTTCCCGCCGAGCGCCTCGCACGCGCCCAGCGCCGCCGCCCGCCAGGCGTCGCGCGCCGTGGGGGCCGCGGCCATCGCCTGCGCCAGTGCCACTATGGCGCGCAGTCGCGCGTCCCCATCCGCTCCCATCGCTCCACCTTAAGGCGGTTTGAGGTGATTTGATCACTTGGGAGGGGAGGGATCGCCGCAGATTGGATCATGAAGACGACCGGACGGGCCGGTCCGTCACTCCCCCGGCCAGCGCGCCGCCCGCTTCTCGTTGAACGCCGCGACGCCCTCCGCCCGGTCCCCGGAGAAGGCGACCGAACGCCATGCCGCGTCCTCGACCTCAAGACCGGCCCGCAGGTCGAGCCCCTGCCCGAGCCGCAGCGCGCGCTTCGCCGCGCGCAGGCCGACCGGCGAGTTCGCGGCGATACGGCCGGCCAGCGCGAGGGCCTCGTCCCGATCGGTGCCCGCGTCGACCACGTGGTCGACCAGCCCGAGCGCGCCCGCCTCCGCCGCCTCGACCCGGCGCGCCGTGAAGATCAGCTCCGCCGCCCGCGCGGCCCCGACCCGGCGCGGCAGCAGCTGCGTACCGCCGCCGCCGGGGATCACCCCGACGGACACCTCGGGCAGTCCGACGACGGCGGTACGGTCGGCCACGATCAGGTCGCAGGCGAGCGCCAGCTCGTAGCCGCCGCCCAGCGCGTAGCCGTGCACGGCGGCGACCGTCGGCATCGGCAGCTCCAGCACGCCGGTGTACGCGGCGCGCGCGGTCGGCCGCTGGCGTACCAGCTCGGCGTCGCTGAGGGAGTTGCGCTCCTTGAGGTCCGCGCCGACGCAGAAGGCGCGCGCGTGGGTCGAGGTCAGCACCGTGACCCGGACGCCCGGGTCGGCGGCCAGCGCCGCGCACGCGGCACCGAGGGATCTGGCCATCTCCGTCGATACGGCGTTCATGGCCTTGGGCCGGTCGAGGACCAGCTCCGCGACCGGGCCGTGCCGCCGCACCACGACGAACTCCCCGAACCGCTGCTCGCCCGCGTCCGCCCCCACCAGCTCTGCGTCCTCAGCCACGACCCCGACCACCCTCCGGTTAACTGCTGATGGTTAACGACGGTTCACCGGAAGGAATCCTAAGTCGTCCGCCGCCCGAGGAGCCATGGCTCGACCACGCCGAGACCGCGCACCGGCCGCTGCCACATCGGCTGGAGCCCGAAGCGGTACGGGGGCGGCACCGCGCCCTCCTTCTCGGCCCGCGCCGCCGCCTCGGCGGCCTGTGCCTCGGAGGCCGGGACGTCTCCGGTGCGGATCAGCTCCTGGGCGAACGCGCCGTCGACCAGCACCGTGTCCTTGGGCGCGATCGACGTCAGCCGGCTCGCGAGGTTCACCGTCGTACCGAAGACGTCGCCCATCCGCGTGGTGACCGTGCCGAACGCGATGCCGACGCGCAGCGCCGGCATGGTCTCGTCGTGCGTCATGGTCTCTATCAGCCGCAGCGCGATCTCCGCCGCCGTACCGGCGTCGTCCGCCGCGTACAGCACCTCGTCGCCGAGGGTCTTGATGAGCCGGCCGCCGTGCGCGGCGACGAGGTCGGCGCAGGTCGTCTCGAACGCCTCGACCAGCTCGCCGAGTTCCTCCTCCTCCAGCCGCCGGGTCAGCCGGGTGAATCCGACGAGGTCGGCGAAGCCGACTGCGAGCCGCCGGTCGACCATCTCGTCGTCGTCCGCCGCCTGGACGACCCGGCCCGTGGCGGCGGCGAGCTGGCGCCGCCACACGTACACCAGGAACTCCTCCAGCTCCGGCAGGAGCAGCTCCACCAGCGGATACGTGACTTCCGTACGGGTCATCCCGGGCTCGGGCGGCTCGATGAGCCCGGCGAGGAAGGAGTCGATCTGCCACTCGGCCAGCCGGGCGGTGGTCTGGCCGGTCGACCGGGCCACCTGGATCGCCATCGGCTCGCTCAGCAGCCCGGCCTCGACCAGTCCGGAGAGCCGGCGCAGCGCCAGTACGTCGGCCTCGGTGAACGCCCTGGCCTGGCCCACGTCCGCGAAGCCCATCGCCCGCCAGAAGCGCGACGCCAGGTCCATCGAGACGCCGGCCGTCCGCGCGGCCTGGAAGGGGGTGTAGCGGCGCTCGGCGCCGAGGATCAGCTGTTCGAGCCGGATGGCCAGCGGGTCGTCGGAGGGCTCGGCCGTGTGGTCGACGATGTGGTGCGGGTTCGGATGGCCCGGGGAGTCCGACGACGGCGACGGCGGAGGCGGAGGCTGCGCTTCCTCGCCGGAAGTCGAATCATCGACGGTCACCAGCCGCCTCCTGCCCGTTCCCTGCGCACTGCCCTACCGATCTGTCGTGGATCGCCTCAACGATACGGCAGATGTGCCCTGGCTCACGTATCGCCGTCGGTCAAGAACCGCCCCGCGGGCCGACGCCCCGCCGCCGGGCCCGCCGACGGCCGCGCCCATGACCAGCCACGGAGGGACACGGAACCCTCCGAGGACCCGCCAAGGACCCGCCGAACCCCGTACTCAGCCCCCCTCAGCCCCCTCAGCCCCCGGCCGGCCGCACATGCACCACGTCGCCCGCGCTCACCGCCTGCCGCGTCCCGTCCGCCGTCCGCAGGATCAGCCGCCCGTCGCCGTCGACCGCGACCGCCTCGCCGGTGAGGGCGCGGTCGCCGGGCAGCTCGGCCCGTACCGTACGGCCGAGGGTCGCGCAGCCCGCCGCGTACGCCTCCTGCACTCCCGACAGCGCCGGGTCGCCGCCCGCCGCGCGCCACGCGCCGTACCAGTGCTCCAGCGACCGGAGTACACCCCGGAGCAGGGTGTCGCGGTCGAGGGAGACCGCGTCGGCGAGGGCGAGCGATCCGGCGGTCGGTACGGGGAGTTCGTCGGTGCGCAGCGATACGTTCAGGCCGACGCCCACGACGACCGCGTCCGTCCCGGCCCGCTCAGCGAGGATCCCGCCGGCCTTGCGCTCCTCGCCGCCGACGGTGACGAGCAGGTCGTTGGGCCATTTGAGCGCCGTGTCCACCCCGGCAGCGCGGGCCAGCCCGGTCGCGACGGCGACCCCGGTCAGCAGCGGCAGCCAGCCGAGGCGTTCGACGGGCACCTCGGGTCCCGGCCGCAGGAGTACGGAGAAGAAGATCCCGGAGCGCGCGGGCGCCGTCCACCGCCGGTCGAGCCGGCCGCGCCCCGCGGTCTGCTCCTCGGCGACGAGCACGGTGCCCTCCGCCGCACCGTCCCGGGCGCGCGCCGCGAGATCGGAATTGGTCGAACCGGTCGCGGTGACCACGTCGAGCGCGGTCCACAGACCGCCCGGGACGACGAGTCCCCGGCGCAGCGCGCGGGTGTTCAGCGGGGGGCGTTCGAGGTCGGACCAGCGGTTGGCCGGGTCATGGTGCTCCGTCATGCAACCCAGCGTAGGTGTGGGATACACCGCACTGCCGAACCGCACCCCCGCCGATACGCTACGGATCAGTAGCAACCCGCACCGCGCCGACCGCCCCGTACCCCTACCTCTGACCCCTACCGCACCCGCACCCGTGACCCCGCAGGGAGCCGCATCCCGATGTCCGAGCCGGAAAGCACCCACGGAACCGCCACGACCGCCGCCGAGACGGCGTCGGCGGCGGCAGCCGCGCCCCACACCACCGCCGGAAAACTCGCGGACCTCCGGCGCCGCACCGACGAGGCCACGCACGCCGGTTCCGCGCGCGCCGTGGAGAAGCAGCACGCCCGGGGCAAGCTGACGGCCCGTGAGCGGGTCGGTCTGCTGCTCGACGAGGGGTCGTTCGTCGAGCTGGACGAGTTCGCGAGGCACCGCTCCACCAACTTCGGCATCGAGAAGAACCGCCCGTACGGGGACGGTGTCGTCACCGGCTACGGCACGGTCGACGGCCGTCCGGTCTGTGTGTACTCGCAGGACTTCACGGTCTTCGGCGGCTCGCTCGGCGAGGTCTACGGCGAGAAGATCGTGAAGGTCATGGACTTCGCGCTGAAGACCGGCTGCCCGGTCATCGGGATCAACGACGGCGGCGGCGCCCGGATCCAGGAGGGCGTGGCCGCGCTGGGCCTCTTCGCCGAGATCTTCCGCCGCAATGTGCACGCCTCCGGTGTCGTCCCGCAGATCAGCCTGATCGTCGGGCCGTGCGCGGGCGGCGCGGTGTACTCGCCGGCGATCACGGACTTCACGGTGATGGTCGATCAGACCTCCCACATGTTCATCACGGGCCCCGATGTCATCAAGACGGTGACGGGCGAGGACGTCGGCTTCGAGGAGCTGGGCGGCGCCCGTACGCACAACACCGTGTCCGGGGTCGCGCACCACATGGCGGGCGACGAGAAGGACGCCATCGACTACGTCAAGTCGCTGCTGTCGTACCTCCCGTCGAACAACCTCTCCGAGCCGCCCGCCTTCCCCGAGGAGGCCGATCTCGAACCGACCGCCGAGGACCGCGAGCTGGACACGCTGATCCCCGACTCCGCGAACCAGCCGTACGACATGCACACGACGATCGAGCATGTCCTGGACGACGGCGAGTTCCTGGAGACGCAGGCGCTCTTCGCGCCGAACATCATCACGGGCTTCGGCCGGGTCGAGGGCTTCCCGGTGGGCGTCGTCGCGAACCAGCCGCTCCAGTTCGCGGGCTGTCTGGACATCAACGCCTCCGAGAAGGCCGCGCGGTTCGTGCGGACCTGCGACGCCTTCAACATCCCCGTCCTGACCTTCGTGGACGTGCCCGGCTTCCTGCCGGGGGTCGACCAGGAGTACGGCGGGATCATCCGGCGCGGCGCCAAGCTGATCTACGCGTACGCCGAGGCCACGGTGCCGCTGATCACGGTGATCACCCGGAAGGCGTTCGGCGGCGCGTACGACGTGATGGGTTCCAAGCACCTGGGCGCCGATCTCAACTTCGCCTGGCCGACCGCGCAGATCGCCGTGATGGGCGCGCAGGGCGCGGTCAACATCCTGCACCGGCGCACGATCGCGGCGGCGGGCGACGACGAGGCGCGCGAGGCGGCGCGTGCCGGGCTGATCCAGGAGTACGAGGACGCGCTGCTCAACCCGTATGTGGCGGCCGAGCGCGGTTACGTCGACGCGGTGATCATGCCGTCGGACACCCGGGCGTATGTGGCGCGCGGGCTGCGCCAGCTGCGGACGAAGCGGGAGAGCCTCCCGCCGAAGAAGCACGGCAACATCCCCCTCTAGTCCTGTCCGTTCCTGTCCAGTCCTGGAGCCCACGATGATCAAGGTCGTACGAGGTAATCCCACCCCCGAGGAGCTGGCCGCGGCCCTCGCCGTGGTCCAGGCCCGCGCGGCGGCGGCGTCCGGGCCTGCGGCGGTCCCCCCGGCGCCGCCGGCCGAGTGGTCGGCCCCGGCCCGTATCGCCCACCACCGCCTGCCGGCGCCGGGGCCGCGCGCGTGGGCGCGGACGTACTGGCCCGGGTAGGACCGCCGCACAGCTCAGCGCGCCCAGGCCCGCTCCGGTGGCATGAGGTCCTCCACCGGGGTCGGGTCGAGGTAGAACCATTCCGCCGTCGGGCCCGGCACGTCCGGAGCCTCCGGTGCCGCCGGGGCCGCCTGCGGAGCCGGGGCGCCGGGCTCGTTCGGGCGGAGGAGCTCCACCCGTATCCCGCCCGAGGCCCGGCGCTGGGCGACGAACTCGTCGACCTGGCTGCGGCAGGCGTGGTCCCAGTGGGTCACGCCGGTCAGGTCGAGCCGGATCCGGGGCGTACCGGCGGCGGCGACCTCCTCCAGCGCGTCGATGAGCTTCGGCAGCCGCAGGAAGGTCACGTTGCCGGTCATGACCAGCTTCGCCGTGTCGCCCCGGACCTCGGTGTGCACGGAGGTACGGGACATCCGCAGCGCGGCCAGCACGATGCCCGCCGCCAGGCCCACCAGCACGCCTTCGAGCAGCGCGGTGGCGACGATCACGACGGTGGTCAGGGTCATCACCCCGAACTCGCCCCGGTCCTGCCGCCACATCTTCGGGAACTCCTCCGGCGCGAACAGCTTCCAGCCGCTGTGCACCAGCACCCCGGCCAGCACGGAGATCGGGATGAGCGCGAGCACGTTCGGCAGCAGCAGCGCGAAGGCGAGCAGCCACAGCCCGTGCAGGGTGCGGGAGATGCGGGTCTTGGCGCCCGCCTGGACATTGGCGGAGCTGCGCGCGACGACGGCTGTCATGGGCAGTGCGCCGAGGAGCCCGCAGAGGGTGTTGCCGGCGCCCTGGGCGATCAACTCGGAGTTGTAGCGGGTGCGTTCGCCGCTGTGCATCCGGTCCACGGCGGCGGCGGTGAAGAGGCTCTCCGCCGAGGCGATGACCGTGAAGGTGATGACGGTGGTCAGTACGGCGCCGTTGGCCAGCGCCGCGAACTGCGTGGGCCCCGGCACCTGTACGGACGCCAGCAGATTGCCGACCTGGAGCGTGGTGATCTCCACCCCGGGCAGCGCCGCCACCGCCATCCCGCCGGCCACCGCGACCAGCGCGGCCGGCACCTTCTTCAGCGGGCCGGGAAACGGGATCTTCTTCCATACGAAGCTCAGGACGACGGTGGCCGCGCCGAGCGCCGCCGCGATGGCCTTCTGCGGATCGGCGAAGGTGTCCACGAGCAGCCCGGGGACGCCGAGCATGTTCTCGATGGGCTTGCCGATCGCCTTGGCGTCGGCCATCGGATAGAGCTGGCTGAACATCAGCGGCAGCCCGATCCCGGCCAGCATGCCCTGGACCACCGCGATGGAGATCGCCTGGAACATCCGGCCGAGCCGGATCAGCCCGAGCCCGATCTGAAGCACCCCGGACGCCAGCACGATCACCCCGAGGGTGCCGAGGCCGAACTCCAGCACCGCGTCCGCGACCAGCGCGGCGAGCCCGGCGGCCGGGCCGCTGACCTGGAGCGTCGAGCCGCGCGCCATGCCCACCACCAGGCCGCCGACGACGCCGGAGATGATGCCCAGCTCGGGCGGGGTGCCGGAGGCCACGGCCACGCCGATGCAGAGCGGGAGCGCGACGAGGAAGACGACGAAGGAGGCGACGATCTCGGTGGCGAGGTCCGCCTTGGGCGCGGCACCGGGCTTCTTCGTGAGACCGGTTGGCGGTGGCGGTGGCGGCGCGGCCGGGGCCGGCGGGCGGGGCGGCATCGCGGGGCGCGGGGGCGCGCCGTACGTCCCGTACGTCTCATACGTCTCGTACGCCTCGAAGTCCGCGTACGACGACGGGGACGGCTCCGGCTCCGGCGGCCGGGGGTGCGTACGGCTCGGGCCCGGCGCGGCGTGCCGTGCGCGGTGGCGCCCGCCCCCGCCGACGGGGGCCTCCTGCACGACGCCGGGACCGTACCCGTACTCATGCCGACGGCCCTGCCCGTGTCCCTGTCCCTGTCCCTGCCCCTGCCCCTGCCCCTGCCCCTGCCCGTGTCCCTGTCCCGGGCTCAGCACGCGTGCACCAGAAAGCTGTTGTCGCTCTCGTCCAGCTCCCACACCTCGCCGGTGTCCACCTCGTAGTACCAGCCGTGCAGCCGCAGCCGCCCCTCGGCCAGCCGCCGCCGGGCCGCCGGGTACTCGCGCAGGGCGGCCAGCTGCACCCGTACGTTCAGCTGCGCCAGCTCCGTGACCAGCGCGGCCCCGGGTTCGCCCGGGGTTCCGCCGTCGTCGGACCCTGGCCGCTCCAGTACGGAGGCGAGCCCCGGCCTGGCGACCGCCAGCCAGGCGCCCACGCCGGGCAGCGCGGAGAGGTCCTGGCCGGAGGCCAGGGCGCCCATCGCACCGCAGTGCGAGTGGCCGCAGACGACGATGTCCTGAACATCCAGGACCTCCAGCGCGTACTCGATGGTGGCTGCCTCCCCGGACACCACGCGTGGCCGGTGGGGCGGCACGATGTTGCCCGCATTGCGCATTTCGAATACCTCACCGGGGCGCGCCCCGGTGATCAGTGCCGGAATTACCCGGGAATCGGAACATGCGACGAAGAGCGCCTCCGGGAATTGACCTTCGGCCAGCTTCCGGTATGCGTCGCTCTCGAAATCCACCCTGCGCCGGAACGATCGGGCGCGGTCGAGCAGTGCCTTCATGGTGCCTCCTCCAACGGGTGTGGCCCCGACCAGGACCTGCTTCCACACCGTAGAGATGGCCGTGCAAGGCAAAGGTTAGAAGAACACTAAACCTCAGCAAGAATTTGGCCGGAGCGCCTCTTCCCTGTGACTCGGATCCCAGTATCCGAGAATATGGGCACCCTCAGTGAATTCACTGTACGGTGTGCGTCCCGGGTCCGGGATCCCGGGAATTCGTGGTGTCCGGATTCAGGGAGAAACGCTCAATGACCCTTCGGGCCTTGCTCATCGAGGACGACGAGACCATCGCCGAACCCCTGGCCGAGGGGCTCGGCCGGTACGGTCTCACGGTGGACCGGGCGGCCACCGGCGCGGCCGGGCTGCGCGGCCCGTACGGCGACATCGTGCTGCTCGATCTGGGACTGCCGGACATGGACGGCATCGACGTCTGCCGGGGCATCCGGCGCGTCTCGGGCGTGCCGATCATCATGCTCACGGCGCGCGGCACGGAGGCCGACCGGGTCCTGGGGCTGGAGCTGGGGGCCGACGACTATCTCGCGAAGCCGTTCAGCGTAAGGGAGTTGATCGCCCGGATCCGCGCGGTGACGCGCCGCAGCGGGGCGCCGGCGGGCTTCGGCGCGCCGGACGGCTTCGGTCCGGCCACCGGGTTCGCCACCGGTCCCGTACAGACGCCGGCCCCGGTCCAGGCGCCGGTCCGGGTCCCGGACTTCGGGCCGGTGTTCGGCGCGCAGGACCCGGCGGGCTTCCCCATACCCGTACCCCTGTCGGCGCCGCTGTCCGCGCCCATGTCCGCGCCTCCGCGGGCCCCCGAGCCGCCCGCCGCCCCGGAGTATCCGGCTCCGCCCTCCCCCACCGGGGCGCTGATCGTCGACCGGCGCACCCGGCAGGTCTGGGTCGGGGAGCGGCAGATCCCGCTCACGCCCAAGGAGTTCGACCTGCTGGCCCTGCTGACCGAGGACCCCGGCGCGGTCTACTCGCGCCAGCAGATCCTGGACCGGGTCTGGGATCCGCACTTCCACGGTCCGACCAAGACGCTGGACGTCCATGTCGCCACGCTCCGGCGCAAGCTGGGCGATCCGGCGTGGATCCAGACGCTGCGCGGAGTGGGTCTGCGCCTCGCGGTCCGCACCGGCAGTGACGCGCTCCGGTGACGCGCCGACTGCTGCTCAGCTATCTGACGCTCGCCGCGCTCGTCCTCGTCTGCCTGGAGATCCCGCTCGGGTACGTCTACAGCGGCGCCGAGCGGGACCGCGCCACCAACGCGGCCCACCAGGAGGCCGAGTCGGTCGCCGACTTCGCCGCGCTCTCCCTCGCGTACGGCAGGCCGGACGAACTCGCCACGCAGGTCACGGCGTGCGCCACCCGGATCGGCGGCCAGATCTTCGTCGTCGGCCCCCGGGGCGCGCTGCTCTACTCCTCCCACGGGCTCACCGCCCGGGAGCGGGAGGGCCTCGCCGAACTGCCCGAGGTCGTCGACGCGCTGCGCGGCGGCGCCGGCGCCGATGTCCGTACGACCAGCGTCGGCGGCGTCAGCTGGCTGTCGGTCGCCGTACCGGTACGGCACGACGGGGAACTCCAGGGCGCGGTACGGCTGGCGGTGCCCACCGACGCGGTCGCGAACGATGTGCACCAGGTGTGGCTGGGGCTGGCCCTGGGCGGGCTCGGGGTGCTGGTGGGCGTCGCCGTGGTGGCCCTCGTCCTCACCCGCTGGATCGGCAGGCCCATCCTCGAACTGGAGCGCGCCGCCCGTACGCTGGCCGGCGGCAGCCTCGCCACCCCGGCCTCCGTCACCAAGGGGCCGCCCGAGGTGCGGCGGCTGGCCGCGACCTTCAACCGGACGGCCGCGCTGCTGGAACACCTGCTCGCCTCCCAGAGCGCCTTCGCGGGCGAGGCGTCCCACCAGCTGAAGACCCCGCTGGCGGCGCTGCGGCTGCGGCTGGACAACCTGGAGATCGACGTACCGCCCCATCTGCGCCCGAACCTGACCGCGGCGATGACCGAGACCGACCGGCTGGCCCGGATGGTCGAGGGGCTGCTGGCGCTCGCCAGGATGGAGGAGACCGCGCTCACCCCGGAGCCGGTCGATCTGGAAGCGGTGGCACGGGAGCGCCTCACGGCGTGGCACGGCCTGTACGAACAGCAGGGCGTACGGCTGCTCCTGGCGGGCGAGACGGTCGGCCCCGCGCTGGCCGTCCCCGGCGCGGTCGAACAGATCCTGGACAACCTGCTCTCCAACGCGCTGCGCGTCTCCTTCATCCACGGCTCGGTGACCGTGATCCTGCGGCCGACCTCCACCGGGGCGGAGCTGAGCGTGGTGGACCAGGGCCCGGGGATGACCGCCGAGCAGCGCCGCCGCGCCTTCGACCGCTTCTGGCGCGCGGCGGACGCCCCCAAGGGCGGCACGGGCCTGGGCCTCTCCCTGGTCCAGCGCCTGACACTGGCCGGCGGCGGCGAGGCACTGCTCCTGCCCGCGCAGGGCGGCGGTCTCCAGGCCGTCATCCGGTTCCAGGGCGTCCCGGCCGCACCGTCACGCCGCTCGCCGGGCTTCCCCGGCCGCCCGAGCCGCCCGAGCTCCCGGCGGCCGGCGATCGGCGCGGGAACGGGCGGTCGCTGATGACCGGCCGCACTGTTGAGTACGGGTACTCAGGCGTCCGCGCCGGTCACGTCGCAGGATCGAAGGCATGTTGTGGTCCGATCCGGAGAATCAGCCCCCCAAGGAGCTGCGTGACGCGCAGTTCATGATGCGCCGCACGGGCATCGTGCTGGCGTTCGCCATCGTGGTGGGCATGATCATCCTCGGCTTTCTCTGAACGGGCGGGACCGGTCCGGGTCCCGTCCACCACCGACCGGGTACGGCCGCCCTGCGAGCCCCGTACCCCCGCGCCTACGATGGCCCGCATGACCGCACCGCACCGCCGCCGCCTCGTCCTGGCCTCCGCCTCACCCGCCCGTCTCGGACTGCTCCGGCAGGCCGGGCTCGCCCCCGAGGTGATCGTCAGCGGGGTCGACGAGGACGCGCTCTCCGCAGCCACCCCGGCCGAACTCGCGCTCGTACTCGCCGAAGCCAAGGCGACCGCCGTGGCCGCGCTCGACGAGACCGCCGGCGCCCTGGTCATCGGCTGCGACTCCGTCCTCGAACTCGACGGCGAGGCCCTCGGCAAGCCCGCCGACGCCGAGGAGGCCACCGCCCGCTGGAAGTCCATGCGCGGCCGTGCGGGTGTGCTCCGTACCGGCCACTGCGTGATCGACACCGCGACCGGCCGCCGCGCCGGCGAGACCGCCTCCACCACCGTCCACTTCGGCGAACCGACGGACGCCGAGATCGCCGCGTACGTCGCCTCCGGCGAACCGCTCCATGTCGCGGGCGCCTTCACCCTCGACGGCCGCTCGGCCCCCTTCGTGGACTCCGTGGAGGGCAGCCACGGCAATGTCATCGGCCTGTCGCTGCCGCTGCTGCGCCGGCTGCTGGCCGAGCACGGAGTGGGCATCACCGACCTCTGGGCGTGAAACACCCCTGGGACAAGGGTTCGGTACCGGGCGGCACCGGGGCAAAAAAACATCCCGCCATTCGTAGGGACTCCACAAAGAATCGCGATCCGGCGAGGGGCACTCGGACAGAGAGCTGGACCACATTCGAGCGCTACTGTGCGACAAAGGATCCCGGCGTACCGTGGTGTCACAAGGGATTTCGCGCCACGAGCGAGGTCCTCACCGCGCTCCGCGCAATCAGCTTCAGCATGGGGGACAGGCCGAAGGGGCGTGTCGGCAGTCCCTAAACTCAACTTGTTTCGAGGAGGGAGCCATCGTGCGCAAGGTGCTCATCGCCAACCGTGGCGAAATCGCTGTCCGCGTTGCCCGGGCCTGCCGGGACGCCGGGATCACGAGCGTAGCCGTCTACGCCGACCCGGACCGGGATGCCCTGCATGTCCGCGCGGCAGACGAGGCGTTCGCCCTGGGCGGTGACACCCCGGCGGCCAGCTATCTGGACATCGCGAAGGTGCTCCAGGCGGCCAAGGACTCGGGGGCGGACGCGATCCACCCCGGCTACGGCTTCCTGTCCGAGAACGCCGACTTCGCACAGGCGGTACTGGACGCGAACCTGGTCTGGATCGGCCCGCCCCCGCAGGCCATCCGCGACCTCGGCGACAAGGTCGCCGCGCGGCACATCGCCCAGCGCGCCGGCGCCCCCCTGGTCGCCGGCACCCCCGACCCGGTCGCCGGCTCCGCCGAGGTCGTCGCCTTCGCCGAGCAGCACGGCCTGCCGATCGCCATCAAGGCCGCCTTCGGCGGCGGCGGACGCGGCCTCAAGGTCGCCCGTACGCTCGAAGAGATCCCCGAGCTGTACGACTCGGCGGTCCGCGAGGCCGTCGCCGCCTTCGGGCGCGGCGAGTGCTTCGTCGAGCGCTACCTCGACCGCCCCCGGCACGTCGAGACCCAGTGTCTGGCCGACTCCCACGGCAACGTCGTGGTCGTCTCCACCCGCGACTGCTCGCTCCAGCGCCGCCACCAGAAGCTCGTCGAGGAGGCCCCCGCGCCCTTCCTCTCCGACGCGCAGAACGCCGAGCTGTACGCCGCCTCGAAGGCGATCCTGAAGGAAGCCGGCTACGTCGGCGCCGGTACGGTCGAGTTCCTCGTCGGCCAGGACGGCACGATCTCCTTCCTGGAGGTCAACACCCGCCTCCAGGTCGAGCACCCGGTCACCGAAGAGGTCAGCGGCCTCGACCTCGTCCGCGAGATGTTCCGCATCGCCGACGGCGAGGAACTCGGCTACGACGACCCCGCCGTACGCGGCCACTCCTTCGAGTTCCGCATCAACGGCGAGGACCCGGGCCGCGGCTTCCTCCCGGCCCCCGGCACCGTCACCACCTTCGCCCCGCCCTCCGGCCCCGGCGTCCGCCTCGACGCGGGCGTCGAGTCCGGCAGCGTCATCGGCCCCGCCTGGGACTCACTGCTCGCCAAGCTCATCGTCACCGGCGCCACCCGCGAACAGGCCCTCCAGCGCGCGGCCCGCGCCCTCGCCGAGTTCACCATCGAGGGCATGGCCACCGCGATCCCCTTCCACCGCGCCGTGGTCACCGACCCCGCCTTCACCTCCGACCCGTTCACGGTCCACACCCGCTGGATCGAGACGGAGTTCGTCAACGAGATCCCGGCGTTCACCGTCCCCGGCGAGAGCGACGACGACGAGTCCGGCCGCGAGACCATCGTCGTCGAGGTCGGCGGCAAGCGCCTGGAGGTCTCCCTCCCGGTCAGCCTCGGCATGTCCCTGGCCCGCACCGGCCTCGCCGCCGGCGCCAAGCCCAAGCGCCGCGCCGCCAAGAAGTCCGCCTCCGCGGCCTCCGGCGACACCCTCGCCTCCCCGATGCAGGGCACCATCGTGAAGGTCGCCGTCGAGGAGGGCCAGGAGGTCAAGGAGGGCGACCTCATCGTCGTCCTCGAAGCCATGAAGATGGAGCAGCCCCTCAACGCCCACCGCTCCGGCACCATCAAGGGCCTCGCCGCCGAAGTCGGCGCCTCCCTCACCTCCGGCGCCACGATCTGCGAGATCAAGAGCTGACGGACGTACGCCACTGAGGCCCCGCCCGGCCACCGGGTCGGGGCCTCAGTGGCATCCTTGGACGCCACAGGGAGAGACAGGAGGCACCGCGAATGGCGACGACGACGCCCGCCCGGCCCATGCGCGCCGACGCCCGCCGCAACTACGACCGCCTGCTCGCCGAGGCCCGCCTCAGCTTCGCCGCGCACGGTACGGACGCCTCCCTGGAGGACATCGCCCGCCGCGCGGGCGTCGGCATCGGCACGCTCTACCGCCACTTCCCGAACCGGCACGCCCTCATGAAGGCGGTCTTCGGCGAAGCCCTCACCGCGCTCGTCGCCCGCTCCCACGAACTGGCCGAGTCCGACCGCCCCTGCACCGCGCTGGTCGACTGGCTGGGCGCCATCGTCACCCACGCCGGCGAGTACCGCGGCCTCTCCCGCGCGCTCATGTCCGCGTCCCACGACACCACTTCAGCCCTCTTCGAGTGCTGCGTCCCCCTCCGCGAGGCGGGCACCCGCCTCCTCGCCCGCGCGGTGGATTCGGGCCACGTACGCCCCGGCGTCTCCGTGGACGACCTCCTCCAGCTCACCAACGCGATCGCCTTGGCGGCGGAACAGACCCCGTCCGACCCGGACATGGCGGACCGCCTACTGAAACTGACGCTGACGGGACTGGCGTCCCGAGGGTAAGCCTCCCGGCGAGGGGCCGTGGTCCATCTCGGGCGGGTCCCGGCACGTACCTGCGGGGTCGCCTCCCGGCGAGGGGCCGTGGTCCGTCTTTGGGCTCGGCCCGGTGCGGGCCTGCGGGTGCTGGCCGGGGGCCGGGGTCCGTCTTGAGCGGGGGCCCGGTGGTGAGGTGCGGGTTGTTGCCGGGAGCCCCTCCGGGGGCGGGGGCGCCTCCCGGCGAGGGGCCATGGTCCGTCTTTGGGCTCGGCCCGGTGCGTACCTGCGGGTGCTGGCCGGGGGCCGGGGTCCGCCTCGGGATCGGCCCGGTGCACACCTGCGGGTTGTCGCCGGGTGCCCCTCCGGGGGCACATGCCCGGACTGCACGGGCCGCCTCCCGGCGGGAGGTCGTGGACCGTCTTGGGCGGGGCCCGGTCCTCACCTGCGGGTTGTCGCCGGGGGCCCCTCCGGTGGCACGCGCCCGGACTGCACGATTTACGCCGCGTGCGGGCCGGACCGTATCCGCGGGTCTCGCTCAGCGGCACAAATCGCGCTTTACGTCCGGACACATACCCCCTGCGGTGCCCCCTTCACCGGCCGCACAGACCCACCCGCCCCGGCCGGGCACGGCCGTTTGCGCGCGAGCCGTCCACCGACCGGAGGGGGCCGGGGTCGCAGGAGGTGACGTCCCCGGATGTAGAGCGTGATTTGTGCCGCTGTACGCGCTTGCAGTCGGCCGATATGCCGCACGCGGCGTAAATCATGCATCCGGGGATGCGCCTCCGGAGTGCCCCGGCCCCCGGCACGGGGCGAACCGGCCGCACCCGCACCGCACCGCTAAGCCCACGGTCCCTCGCCGGGAGGCGAGACTCACGGCCCCTCGCCGGGAGGCGAAGCGGCGAAGCGCTACCGGCGTCGCATGTCCGCCACCCGAGCCCGCTCCCCCGGCTCCTGCGAAGCCAGCGGCGGCGCGCTCCGTAACGGCTGCGCCCCACCAGACCCACCGGCCCCACCGGCCCCGCCAGACACGCCCCCCGGCCCGGACGGGCCATGCGTACGGCGCTGCCCCGGCAGCGGCACATCCCGGCGCGACCGCCCCCCGGGCGAAACGTCGGCCCCGGCGGAACCGCCAGCCCCAGACCCAGGCCCAGACCCAGACCCGCCGGCTCCGCCGGCCACGCCGGCCACGCTCGCCACCGACACCCGTACCCCCTGATCCGCCAGCGCCTGAAGCTCCGTCGCCGCGCGCTCGTCCTGCGCGGGCGGCTCGTCGGTGACGAGGCGGCTGATCAGATCGGTCGGTACCGTCTGGAACATCGTGTCGGCGCCGAGCTTCGTGTGGTCGGCGAGGACGACGACCTCCGCCGCCGCCTGCACCAGCGCGCGGTCGACGCTCGCGGAGAGCATGTTGGACGTGGAGAGGCCGCGTTCGGCCGTCAGCCCGCTCCCCGAGAGGAACGCGCGGGTGACGCGGAGTCCCTGGAGGGACTGTTCCGCCCCGCTGCCGACGAGCGCGTAGTTGGAGCCGCGCAGCGTGCCGCCGGTCATGACGACCTCGACGCGGTTGGCGTGTGCCAGTGCCTGCGCGACCAGCAGGGAGTTGGTGACGACGGTCAGCCCGGGGATCCGCGCGAGCCGGCGGGCCAGCTCCTGCGTGGTCGTACCGGCGCCGACGACCACGGCTTCGCCCTCTTCGACGAGGCTCGCGGCAAGATCGGCGATGGCCGTCTTCTCGGCCGTTGCGAGATGGGACTTTTGCGGAAAGCCGGATTCTCGCGTGAATCCACCCGGCAGTACCGCACCGCCGTGCCGGCGGTCGAGGAGTCCTTCGGCCTCCAGAGCCCGCACGTCCCGCCGTACGGTCACTTCGGAGGTCTGGACGACACGGGCGAGCTCACGGAGCGACACGGCCCCGTTGGCACGCACCATTTCGAGAATCAGTTGGCGACGTTCTGCAGCGAACACGAAACTGACAGTAACCCCAACGACCGTCTGCTTTCAGCAGTTTGCGCCGAATAACAGAAGTTGTACACAGACGAGCGTCCACGGTGGTATAAAGCGATCCCATCCGCTCGAACGTGTACACCCAGAAAGGGCTTTCACCGCCGGAGCGGGCGCCACGCACGCCCGAACGGGCAGCCGCCGGCGCACGGGACGCGGACAGGAAACGGGCCCCGGCCCTGAGCGGCAAAGCTCAGGGGACCGGGGCCCGCAAGGTCACAACAGCCGGCGACTACCCGCCCGTCAGACCTCTTCGGCGGACTTCCGCGTGTGCAACTGCCGTGCCACCTCGGCGATCGAACCCGAAAGCGACGGGTACACCGTGAAGGCGTTCGCGATCTGCTCGACCGTCAGATTGTTGTCGACGGCGAGCGAGATCGGGTGGATCAGTTCACTCGCGCGGGGGGCGACGACAACGCCGCCGACCACGATGCCCGTACCCGGACGAGCGAAGATCTTGACAAAGCCGTCGCGGATGCCCTGCATCTTGGCGCGCGGGTTGCGCAGCAGCGGCAGCTTCACGACGCGGGCGTCGATCCTGCCGTCGTCGACGTCGGACTGGCTGTAACCGACGGTGGCGATCTCGGGGTCGGTGAAGACGTTCGACGAGACGGTCTTGAGGTTGAGCGGCGCGACCGCGTCGCCCAGGAAGTGGTACATCGCGATCCGGCCCTGCATCGCCGCGACCGACGCGAGCGCGAAGATCCCGGTGACGTCGCCCGCCGCGTACACGCCGGGCGCGGAGGTACGGGAGACCCGGTCGGTCTTGATGTGGCCCGAGTCCTTGACGAGGACGCCGGCCTCCTCCAGGCCCATGCCCGCCGTGTTCGGGATCGCGCCCACGGCCATCAGGCAGTGCGTACCGGAGATGGTGCGGCCGTCGGCGAGGGTGACCTCGACCCGGTCGCCCACACGCTTCACGGCCTCGGCGCGCGAGCGGGACATGACGTTCATGCCGCGGCGCCGGAAGACGTCCTCCAGGACGGCGGCGGCGTCGGGGTCCTCGCCGGGCAGCACGCGGTCGCGGGACGAGACGAGTGTGACGCGGGAGCCCAGCGCCTGGTAGGCGCCGGCGAACTCGGCGCCGGTGACGCCGGAGCCGACCACGATCAGCTCTTCGGGCAGCTCGTCGAGGTCGTACACCTGCGTCCAGTTCAGGATGCGCTCGCCGTCCGGCAGCGCGTCCGCGATCTCGCGCGGGTGGGCGCCGGTGGCGATCAGCACGGCGTCGGCGGTGAGCGACTCCTCGGTGCCGTCGGCGGCGGTCACGATCACCTGGCGCGAGCCGTCCACGGCCTGCCGCCCGTCGAGCCGCCCCCGGCCGCGCACGACGCGGGCGCCCGCGCGGGTGACGGAGGCGGTGATGTCGTGGGACTGGGCGAGCGCGAGGCGCTTGACCCGGCGGTTGACCTTGCCGAGGTCGACGCCGACCACGCGGGCCGCCTTCTCCGAAGGAGTGTCGTCGGCGACGATGATCCCCAGCTCCTCGTAGGAGGAGTCGAAGGTGGTCATCACCTCGGCCGTCGCGATGAGCGTCTTCGACGGTACGCAGTCGGTGAGCACCGAGGCGCCACCGAGCCCGTCGCAGTCGACGACGGTCACCTCCGCACCGAGCTGGGCGCCCACCAGGGCCGCCTCGTAGCCGCCGGGTCCACCGCCGATGATCACGATCCGGGTCACGAAAAAAATCCGCCTCGCATGTCAACCCGGCCCGTCTGCCACCCCGGCCGGGGTTCCGGGGGAAGCCCCGGGGGATGCAGTACGTACTCCATTGTCCCGCACGCGCCAAGCTGCTTCTCCCCGGGGCCCGCCATCCGGGCCCCACCCCCCTGACCTGCCCGCCCCCGGTGTACGGGTGGAGCGCGGGGGCACCGGCGGGGCAGGTGACCCTCCGGACACATCGGCGGCCACGCCCGTACCTCCCGTACCCTCGACCCCATGTCGCTCTACGCCGCGTACGCCGGCAACCTCGACGCGCGGCTGATGTCCCGCCGCGCCCCGCACTCACCGTTGCGCGGCACCGGCTGGCTCAACGGCTGGCGGCTCACCTTCGGTGGCGAGCAGATGGGCTGGGAGGGAGCGCTGGTCACGATCGTGGAGGCGCCGCGGTCCCAGGTGTTCGTCGCGCTGTACGACATCGCCCCCATGGACGAGGACTCCATGGACCGCTGGGAGGGTGTCGGGCTCGACATCTACCGCCGGATGCGCGTACGGGTGCACACGCTGGACGGCGAGGAGCCGACCTGGCTGTACGTCCTGAACGGGTACGAGGGCGGGCTGCCCTCCGCGCGCTATCTGGGCGAGCTGGCGGACGCGGCGGAGTCGGCGGGCGCACCGCACGACTACGTGATGGAGCTGCGCAAACGCCCCTGCTGAGGCGGGTGGGAACGGCCCGGTACGGAGTGGGGGAAGCGCCCGCGCCGGACACCGTCGGCGGCCCTTCTTCGGAAACGACAACACAACGATGTCCAGACCAATCCCACTATCATCTACGCGCGTAGGGCATGACCGGCTACCCTCATCGGCGTGAACGCATCAGTTATCCAGGCCAACGCCGACGGACCCGCCGACCCCCTCGCCGCCGCCGAGGCCGCCGCCGCGCGGCTGCGCGAGCTGACCGGCGCCGAGACCCATGACGTCGCTCTTGTGATGGGCTCGGGCTGGGGACCGGCCGGGGACGCGCTCGGCGAGCCCGAGGCCGACTTCCCCGTGACCGACCTGCCGGGCTTCCCGCCCCCGGCCGTGGCCGGCCACGGCGGCAGAATCCGCTCGTACAAGATCGCCGAGAAGCGCGTCCTGGTCTTCCTCGGCCGCACGCACTACTACGAGGGCCGGGGCGTGGCGGCCGTCGCGCACGGTGTCCGTACCGCCGTCGCGGCCGGCTGCAAGACCATCGTCCTGACCAACGGCTGCGGCGGTCTGCGCGAGGGCATGCGCCCCGGCCAGCCCGTACTGATCAGCGACCACATCAACCTGACGGCGGCCTCACCGATCGTCGGCGCGAACTTCGTGGACCTCACCGACCTCTACTCGCCCCGCCTCCGCGCGCTGTGCAAGGAGATCGACCCGGACCTCGAAGAGGGCGTGTACGTCCAGTTCACCGGCCCGCACTACGAGACCCCCGCCGAGATCAACATGGTCCGCGCGATGGGCGGCGACCTGGTCGGCATGTCCACGGTCCTGGAGGCCATCGCGGCCCGCGAGGCGGGCGCCGAGGTGCTCGGCATCTCGCTGGTGACGAACCTGGCGGCGGGCATCTCGGGCGAGCCCCTCAACCACGAGGAGGTCCTCCAGGCGGGCCGCGACTCGGCGACCCAGATGGGCTCGCTGCTGGCAAGGGTGCTGGAACGTATCTGAATGCGAGCATGACACCGGCGATCCCGACAGCCGTCCCCGATGACATGAGCAGCCCAGACGGAGGCACCTCCACCATGCGGCAGAACGAGCAGCAGGAGCAGGACGTGACGACGACGGAGACCGCGGAGACCGCGCGACGGGACCTCCTCGCCCGGGCCGGCGCCTGGCAGGCCGAGGACCCGGACGACGAGACCCGCGCCGAACTCGGCACGCTCATCGAGGCGGCGGAGGCCGGCGACCCCGACGCCCTGGCCGGCCTCGGTGACCGGTTCGCCGGCACGCTCCAGTTCGGTACGGCGGGCCTGCGCGGCGAGCTGGGCGCCGGGCCCATGCGGATGAACCGCGCCGTCGTCATCCGCGCCGCCGCCGGTCTGGCCGCGTACCTGAAGGCGACGGGCGCGGGCGCCGGGCTGGTCGTCGTCGGCTACGACGCCCGCTACAAGTCGGCGGACTTCGCGCGCGACACCGCCGCCGTCATGACCGGCGCCGGGCTGCGCGCCGCCGTACTCCCGCGCCCGCTGCCGACGCCGGTGCTGGCCTTCGCCATACGCCACCTGGGCGCGGTGGCCGGCGTGGAGGTCACCGCGAGCCACAACCCGCCCCGGGACAACGGCTACAAGGTCTATCTCGGCGACGGCTCCCAGATCGTGCCGCCGGCGGACGCGGAGATCGCGGCGGAGATCTCGGCGGTAGGACCACTGTCCACGGTGCCGCGCCCGGAGTCGGGCTGGGAGACCCTCACCGATGACGTCCTGACGGCCTACCTGGCCCGTACGGACGCGGTACTGGCCCCCGGCTCGGCGCGTACGGCCAGGATCGTGCACACCGCGCTGCACGGCGTCGGCACGGAGACGCTCCTCGCGGCGTTCGCCCGCGCCGGCTTCCCCGCGCCCGTACCCGTACCGGAACAGTCCGAACCCGACCCCGCCTTCCCGACCGTAGCCTTCCCCAACCCCGAGGAACCGGGCGCGATGGACCTGGCCTTCGCGACCGCGCGGCGCGTGGGCCCCGACCTGATCATCGCCAACGACCCGGACGCGGACCGCTGCGCGGTAGCCGTACCCGCCCCCGGCACGGACACCGGCTGGCGCATGCTGACGGGCGACGAGGTCGGCGCACTCCTGGCCGCACACCTGGTCGCGCGCGGCGCGACGGGCGTCCTGGCCGAGTCGATCGTCTCGTCCTCCCTCCTGAGCCGCATCGCGGCGGCGGCGAACCTCCCGTACGAGGAGACCCTCACCGGCTTCAAGTGGATCGCCAGGGTCGAGGGCCTGCGCTACGGCTACGAGGAGGCCCTGGGCTACTGCGTCGACCCCGAAGGCGTCCGCGACAAGGACGGCATCACGGCGGCGCTCCTGGTCGCCGAACTGGCCTCCGAACTGAAGGAGTCGGGCCGCACCCTGACCGACCTCCTCGACGACCTCGCCGTAACCCACGGCCTCCACGCCACCGCCCAACTCTCGGTCCGCGTCCAGGACCTGTCCCTGATCACAGCGGCAATGCACCGCCTACGCGAACACCCACCGCAGGAACTGGCCGGCCTCCAGGTAACCTCCGCCGAGGACCTGACCCAGGGCACAGCCACCCTCCCCCCGACGGACGGCCTCCGCTACCACCTGAAGGGCGCCTACGAGGCCCGCGTCATCGTCCGCCCGAGCGGCACGGAGCCGAAGCTCAAGTGCTACTTGGAGGCCGTGGTCCCGGTGGCCGACGCGACGGCGCTTGCGACGGCGCGCGAACGCGGGGAGGCGCTCCTGACGGCGCTGAAGAGGGACGTGGCGGGGGCGGCGGGCATCTGACGGGCCCACCCGGGCGACGCCCGCCCCAGCCCAACAGGAACGCCCGTTATGACCCATCCGCCGGATTCAACGAAACTGCTCCAAAACCCCACCCCCCTGCCATAAACTCCCAGCTCACGAAGTCTGCTCCCCGCGCGTGCGGGGGTGTTCCCCATCTTGCACGCAAAAACCACCGATGCGACAGCTGCTCCCCGCGCGTGCGGGGGTGTTCCCGGTCGGCACGCTCCTGCGGGCCCGACCCCGACCTGCTCCCCGCGCGTGCGGGGGTGTTCCCACGAACTGGGAAGCGAACCTGAAGAAGATCGCCTGCTCCCCGCGCGTGCGGGGGTGTTCCCCCTACAGGTAATTCAGTGGGGGAAAACCATAACTGCTCCCCGCGCGTGCGGGGGTGTTCCCTTGGCCTCTTCGTTCACGTCCCCTTCGGCGTCCTGCTCCCCGCGCGTGCGGGGGTGTTCCCACGGTGACCACCTCCTGTTCCCTGAGCGTGGCCTGCTCCCCGCGCGTGCGGGGGTGTTCCCCCGCGAGGACCTGGACGCGCACCCGGACATTCCTGCTCCCCGCGCGTGCGGGGGTGTTCCCGCCTTGAGGTTCTCCGGCGTACGGAGCTTCTGCTGCTCCCCGCGCGTGCGGGGGTGTTCCCACTCAGACCACGTTCGGCATGCCCGGACACCACTGCTCCCCGCGCGTGCGGGGTGTTCCCCCGAGCGGGGTGGGTCAGGGCTCGCCGGTCGACCGCTCCCCGCGCGTGCGGGGGTGTTCCCCGCGGACAGCGGGGCCGAGTGACGGGGGCGGATCTGCTCCCCGCGCGTGCGGGGGTGTTCCCGGTCGGGCGATCATGACCATAAGTCAGTGCCTCTGCTCCCCGCGCGTGCGGGGGTGATCCCGTTCTGTTCGCCGCATCGTTCGGGAAGTCGGGCTGCTCCCCGCGCGTGCGGGGGTGTTCCCTACGACGTCACCACCGGTGTCCTGACCGAGCACTGCTCCCCGCGCGTGCGGGGGTGTTCCCCCCCTACCGGCGGCTGCTATTCATCGGTCTCGACATGATCCACAAGGGCCGCGCTCGCCCCATGTCCGAGCATCAGTGATCAACCACTCAAACCGTGAGCAACGGGATTCCCCCAGGACCCTGCGGCGCACCCGAGGCGGGAAAGCTGCCGCCCTTCCCGGGAAAAGATCGAACTGGCCTGTCCGTTCGGTACGGTCCAGCGATAGTGGTCCCCGAATATCGTTGTCCAGGTAGATGGAGTGGGCTGGCCGTGACGCGAATAATCGGTGGGATCGCACGCATTCTGACAGTCGGTGTGGTGGCTGTGGCATCGGCGTTGTCCATGAGCTCCCCGGCCCAGGCGGCAGCGAACAGGGTCTGCGCCAAGGTGTATGTGACGGGCTCCGGCTGGACGGCCGAACAGTGCGCCAACGCCGGACAGTCCGCGACGGTCGGCGCGGCCGGACAGGGGCGCGCGATCGAGGCCGTTGAGATGGCAGTCGCCGGAAGCAGTCTCTGCGTCAGGGGCTATCGGCAGACCAGCGGGTGGGGGGCCGAGAAGTGCGCCGCGTCCGGCACCCGCATCACGCTCGGCTCCGCAGGTACGGGGCTGCGCCTGGAAGCGGTGCTTTTCAGTGTGCAGACGGGGACAATGTGCGGCAACTCCTACGTGCAGGGCCTGGGCTGGAACCCGATCTGGTACTGCGGGGTCAACGGCGAGACCAACTCGATCGGCACCACCGGGCAGAACAAGCGTATGGAGGCCCTGTCCTTCATGATCTGTCGGTCGATCGAGAACTGCTGACCGACTTTCCGCCGCGACTCGATTAAGAAAGCCAGCCGGAAGGCGTCCGGTCTGAATGAACGGCCGTAGCAGCTCCACCCCGATCAGGGGCGGAGCTGCTACGCATTGGGAAGGGAATCCGCCGCAGGAGAGTTCGACTTCCTGCTCCGAACTACCGCGATCGTCCCCAGAATGCTCAGTTCGGTCCCCGTGAGGGCTGGTTGAAAACGCAATCCGTCGGGCCTGGGGGCACCGTTCCCCCGTGCACGCGGGCCCCTCAGAGTTCGGTCCCGTCCGGGATCAGGTGGTCGTACTGGCCCGCCTTGACTGCAAGGATGTGCGCCAGCATCTCCCTGTCCGTGAAGCGCAACGCGCCATCCAAGTCACGGCACTTCGCGTCGCCGAAGGCGACACCGCCGGCTATCGGCATGATCTGGACGCAGGCATCCCCAGAGCCGTTACTGAACGAGGAATTCTCCCACTCACCGTCGAGCGGCGCGGAGTAGAGAGCATCCTTCGAGTCACTCATGACAGCTCCTTCTCAATCTCTTCGACGCATCGGATACCTTCTTCCCCGCCCAGCGCATAATCCGCAAGGTCAGCCCTTCTGACCGAACGCGGGGCGGCCGTAACGTACTCGGGCGTCTGCAAGAGCCCCGGCGCATAACCGCGGGCCGCCTCCAACGGGGCCGCGGCGGGACCTCTGGCGACACATGCCCGTACTGCACGATGTACGCCGCGTGCGGGCAGGAGCGTACGCGCGGGTTTCACTCAGCGGCACAAATCACGCTCCACCTCCGAACACGCACCTCCTACACCCCCACACCCCTCCCGCCTCATCCGGCGCTGGCCGAGGCCGTGTTCGCGTAACTGGCATCGGCAGACCGCGTGCAGATCGCGCTCAGCTGGCCGGGCGCTCACCGCGGGCCTTCTTGACCCAATGGGTCTATTCGGTGATCTTCACCTTGGTGAGGAAGTTGTCCCAGGCGTCGCCGGAAAACTCCAGCATGGCGCCGCCGGGGTCCTTGGCATCACGGACTCCGATCACTCGGTGGGGGAGCAGGGCGGTCTCCACGCAATAAGAGTCGCTCGGGTGGCAGAAGGAGCTGGTACGCCAGGTGACGCTGCTCGGCGCTTTGTGGATCACGGCAGGGCCTTTCACTCGGTCGGGCTGGAAACCCATGGTGGCCCGCTGGGCACTCCGAAAGAATGGTGTTGTCCGGGAGAGCAGTTGCAGAGGGGGAGAGATGTGAACGTGTCGAAGCGCGGGCTCGGCAAGTCCGGCCCTGGGCCACGTCCGCCCCAACGCCAGCCCCAGCCCGACAGGAACGCCCGTTATGACCCATCCGTCGGATTCAACGAAACTGCTCCAAAACCCCGCCCCCCTGCCATAAACTCCCAGCTCACGAAGTCTGCTCCCCGCGCGTGCGGGGGTGTTCCCCACCTGGTGAAGCTGCGCCTGACCTTCTGGCGCTGCTCCCCGCGCGTGCGGGGGTGTTCCCGGTCGGACAAGGATGGGGACATCACCTCCGACCTGCTCCCCGCGCGTGCGGGGGTGTTCCCCAGCCCGGCGCGATCATCCGCCTCTACACCCTCTGCTCCCCGCGCGTGCGGGGGTGTTCCCGAGCCCAGCGAGCCGAAGGCCAAGGCGCCGACCTGCTCCCCGCGCGTGCGGGGGTGTTCCCACGGTGCCGCCCGCCGAGGAGCACTGGGGCCACTGCTCCCCGCGCGTGCGGGGGTGTTCCCGTCGGAGGGGACGCCGGCGGCTACTCCAGCACCTGCTCCCCGCGCGTGCGGGGGTGTTCCCACGACGCGGGACTCCCCGGACGTGCTCAGCGCCTGCTCCCCGCGCGTGCGGGGGTGTTCCCGACCCTGAGTCGGTCCTGCGGCGCTGCACCGCCTGCTCCCCGCGCGTGCGGGGGTGTTCCCAGCTCGGGCAGCCGATCCGGCCGGCCAACGTGCTGCTCCCCGCGCGTGCGGGGGTGTTCCCTACACCGTCCAGGTCACGCCCTTCTGACCTGCCTGCTCCCCGCGCGTGCGGGGGTGTTCCCGCTACCCCACTGGTCAACGTGTCGTTAGACGGCTGCTCCCCGCGCGTGCGGGGGTGTTCCCACTTGCGCATCGCACTGCACGGGAACGAGTTGCTGCTCCCCGCGCGTGCGGGGGTGTTCCCTCGCCCTGCACGCACGAGCCGGGGCAGGGTCACTGCTCCCCGCGCGTGCGGGGGTGTTCCCGGCAAGGGGCGCGCCCACCCGAGCACCGTGGTCTGTCCCCGCGCGTGCGGGGGGGTGTTCCCGAGCCGTGGCTCGGCCTGGCCGACGGCGAGGACTGCTCCCCACGCGCGGCGGGGATGTTCCCGCTCTGACCTGGCTCCAGCAGGAGAGCTACGTCTGTCCCCGCACCTGCGGGGCCCCTCAAAGTTCGGTCCCGTCCGGGATCAGGTGGTCGTACTGGCCCGCCTTGACCGCCAGGATGTGCGCCAGCATCTCCCTGTCCGTGAAGCGCAACGCGCCATCCAGGTCACGGCGCTTCGTGTCACCGAAGGCGACACCGCCGGCTATTGGCATGATCTGAACGCAGTTGCCGCCGTTGGTCGCGCTGAATGAGGACTTCTCCCACTCCCCGTTGAGCGGCGCCGCGTAGAGGTCGTCTTTCCGGTCATTCACAGGAGTTCCTTCTCGATCTCTTCGATGCGTCGCATGGTCGCTTCCTCGTCCAAGGCGTACGACACCGAGTCGGTGAACATCCGGCGAGCACGCCTCACTTCCGCAGGTTCATCCTGGAGCGTCTCGCCGGTTACTCGCTCCTGCGATACGACGCTGCGGTTGTCGGCACCCGGAAAGTCGATGACGGTGAACAACGTGGCAGCGATGCTTGGCGCACCCGCCGCGAATGGGATCACGCGCAGAGTGACGTTCTGTCGCCCGGCACAGGCAACCAGGTGCCGTAGTTGTGCACGCATCACCTCGGCTCCACCCACAACCGCCCTGAGCGCAGACTCCAGGAAGACGGCATCCACCGCAAGAGGGTTTCTGCGGGTGAGCACCTCCTGCCGCCTCAGTCGTGCCTCGACGAAGTTCTCACGGTGTTCCGTGCTCTCATGCTTCTGCGCGAACGCCACGATCGCTTCGATGTACTCACGGGTCTGAAACAGCCCCGGCACATACGTTCCCGAGTGCATCGAGACGCGCTCCGCCGCATCCTCCAGCGACAGGTAACGGTACGAGTCGCCGCTGAACAGGGCCTGCACCTCGGGCTGTTCGTACCACGTACGCCCGTACGACCGGCCCTGCTCGATCGTCGCGACGATCCCCGCGCGCTCCTCGGGCGTGACCTTCAAGAGCTTGAGCAGCTTCGGGAGCTGCTCATCCGTCGGGAACGCCCTGCCCCGCTCGATCTTGCCCACCGTGTAGCGCGAGACGCCCAACACCTGGCCGACCGCCTCCTGCTGGAGGCCGGCTTGGCTGCGCAGGCGCTGGAGTTCCTCTCCGACCCTGCGCATGGCGAAGATCGCGTTCGCGTTGACACTGACAGCCACGGCTCCCCTTTCGGTGGCGTCGTCTCCTGACGCGCCCAGGGTATCGGCCATCCGACCACACCATGACTCTCCGGAATGAACTCCGCACACTGAGTTGCGCAGGGCGAGTCACGTGACACACACTGGGGCGCGCCCTGCGAACGCACATAACGGCACGGCGTATTGGTTCCCTGCGCACCGAAAGGCAGAGGCACGGACATGGAACAGCCCGCAGACGAATACGTCCTGGCCGTAGAGCGCTACCCCTGCACCGCCGTCGCCGTTCCCCAGGCCAGAGCCATAGCGGCCCGCGCCTACGCGCCCTACCCGTGGGTCGACCACGACATCGTGAAGCTGCTGGTCAGCGAGACCGTCACCAACGCCGTGCTGCACGCCGGCGGTGGCGCGTTCGATCTGATCTGTCACGCCCCGCGGCACCGCACCGTACGGATCGAGGTTCACGACCGCGGCGAGACGACGCTGCCCACCCGCCGCCGACCGCACGGCGCATGGGACCAGCACGGGCGCGGCCTGGAGCTGCTCGACGCGCTCGCGCCCGGCTGGTCGGTCGTCAGAACGCTGACCGGCAAGGGCCTGGTGTTCCAGTGGCAGGCCACACCCACGCAACCGGCCCCCGGCCAGAAGGAATGGTGAGCATGTACGACGAAATCGACCGCCCCGGGCCCCCGCCCCGCCGCACCGGCGTCGCCGGGTTCTTCACGCGGAGCGTCAGTGGCGAGTTGAACGTGCTGCTCAGCAGCCAGTCCGGCCGACACATGTGGCAACTGCCGGGCGGCAACGCCCAGGACGACGAATTCCTGCACGAGGCGTACGTACGGGAGATCACCGCGAAGGCCGGCTTACCCGCCGCGTCGCCGGAGGAGATCCTCGTCGTGGACCACGTTCCCAGAGGGGTCACAGAGGCCGAAGGACTCGACATCGTCTTCAAGGGCGGTGAGATCCCGCCGAACAGCGCGCTGAACGCACCCCACGACACAGAAGACGGCCCGGTCACCTACAAATGGGCGACTCTCCACGAGACGAACGCCCTGTGCCCGGCCGACGAGCGCGACCGAATCCGCTCGGCCCACGAAGCGTGGACCACCGGCCGTACCGCCTATCTCGTCTGCGGCGAACGCTACAGCGCCCGGCCCGTCGTTCTCCCTCCATGGGACGAGTGACCGACCATGCCCAAGACCGGCCCGGCCCTTACTCCCCGCGCGCGAGCTTGACGCTGACCGCGTGCTGAGGATCGAACCAGGTGTTCAGCAGCGTATGCACCGGGTGTGTGCTCTCGGCGCAGTCGCCACGGCCCCAGCCCCACCCCGCGCCCTGGGCCGGCGGAGTCCCGCCGGTCATCGCCGCCAGCCGTATGAGCGCGGTCTCCGTCGCACCGGCGTCCGCCTTCTCCATCGGCCACGTCCGCACCTGCGGGTCGCGCGCGGCGGCGAGGACCGGGGCCAGCCCGCAACCAGCCGAATACCAGAGCGTGTTGTCGCGCCTGCGGGCATCCCGGAACTGCTCGGTCCAGAGACGCTCGTTGCTCGTTCGCAGGCTGACGTTCCTCGACCTGCCGATGTAGAGCACCGGCTGCTCGTCGACGCCCGCGTCGATCCAGACGTACACACCCGGGCCGTTGACGACCACATCGCTCTCGGGCCCGACCGCCGCCCGCACCATCCCGATATCCACCGTGCCCCCTGCTCTCCGGATGACCGCGTCCATCATGACCAACACCTGCCGGTACGTGTCCTCGGCGGGCGCCGCCGAGGGTTTCCCGCCCCACCGGCGGGAGGGGGCCGGGGTCGCAGGAGGTGACGTCCCCGGATGTAGAGCGTGATTTGTGCCGCTGAGCGCGCCTGCGGTCGAAGAACCGTGCCGCACGCGGCGTAAATCATGCATCCGGGGATGCGCCTCCGGAGTGCCCCGGCCCCCGGCACCGGAACCAACCAGCCGCACCCCGCACCCGCCCGGACCCACGACCCCCCGCCGGGAGGCGCCCCCGCCCCGGCCCCCGGCCCCGTACGCACCAGCCGCACCCCAGCACCACCCCAAACCACGGCCCCCGCCGGAAAGCGCAACGTCACCCCGTCTGGCGCATCACGATCACCTTGTACTCCTTGCCGTCGATCCGCGTCGTCTCCGTCCCCGTCTGCTCAAACGTTCCGCCGCGCGGGATCAGGATCTCCGACTCGACCCCCCGGTACCGCGACAACGGGTCGATATTGCGCCCGTTGTTCGTCTCGATACGCAGCAGGACCCTCTCGCCCGCCGCACCGCGCCCGTTGGCCTGCAGAACGCCGCGCTCGGCGCGGGCGACATCCGTGGACGTGCTCAAGTACTCCGGCATGCCGACCTGTTCGCCGGCCGCCAGCCGCCTGATGACGTCGTCCGGCATGAACGTGCCGCGGTAGACGGTCCCCTCGACCGGTGGAAGGTGCCGCAGCGCGCGGTCCATCCGTTCGACGCGGTCACTCAGCTGGTCGCCCCGGGACGCGCCGGTTTCCCTTCCACGCAGATAGTTGTTGAGGTCCAGTGCCCAACTGCCCGTGTAGTCCGCCACGGCCAGTGCGTCGTCCGCCGTGAGGTTCTCGGTCAGGGGGTTCGCCGCGGCGATCCGGGCGACCTCCGTCGCCCAGTCACGGCGGGCCACGGGTCCCGCCCGGTAGGTCGGGATCTCGTCCAGGGCGTGCCTGGCCTCAGGGGCGACCGTGTGTGTCGGTACGGGGGCCAGCCACAGCGGAGGGGCCGGGACCGTGGTGCCGGTGGGCGTCGCGTGGGGTGCGGTCCACAGGAGGGTGGAGGAGGCGAAGCCGGATTCCAGGGGGGACGTCTGGGCCGGCGGCGGGGGTTCGGTGTTGTTGCCCGAGAGCAAGTGCCACGCGAGGATCCCCACGGCCAGCGCGGCCAGGGCGAGAAGCGCCTGTGGGCCCAGCATCGCGACGAAGGGCGCGGTGAGCAGCAGCCCGCGCTTGGCGATGGGGTTGCCGTTCTCGTCGGTGCCCACACCGTCCCGGAACGCTTCGAGAAGTTCGATGTTGTACAGCCAGGATTCGGCCGTGATGATGTTCTCGCTCAGCTCCTCGGCTTCCTCGGCGGCCTTGGCCGCCGCGACGAACATCTCCGCCTCCGTCTCGGTACCGGCGAAGAGAAGCGGGTTGGCCTGGCAGTGGTCACCGACGGGCAGGGAGCCGTGCTCGCAGAGCACCTTTGTGGGCTCGACGGTGGAAGCGGGCTCGGGGCCGAGAGTGGGGTCTTCCCTGAAGAAGTTGGGTATCCGGCGCTTCTGGCTGAACTTCGGGCCGCCCTCCGTCTCACCGTCGGATTCCGATCCGTCGCCCACAGGGGAGTTCCGCCCCGGTGGATTCCCGGCCGCGACCGCGTCCCGGCCGTCGCCCGCGCCGCCGCCGTCCCCGCCGTCCCCGTCCTCTCCCCCGTCGCAGCCGCTGCTCGCCGCGACGACGCACTTGACGGCCCGCAGCGCTCCGGCGCTCACCGACGACCCGACCCCGCTCGACACCAGCAGCGAGATGATGAGCACACCCACGAGCACGATGCCTACGTACTCGATGGTGCCTTGGCCGTCCTGCCTTCGCACTAACGCGCGGCGTATCCACATCTCACCGAAGTTACGCACAACCCCGGCCGACACCCAGGGCACTTGGGCCCAACTCTGGGCCCAAGAAGATCAGTTGGGCCCAAGCAGACGGGCCCGCGCTCAGTCCGCGCCTCAGCCCGTGCTCAGCCCGCGCCTCAGCCCGTCGCCAGCAGCAGCACTATCAGTACGACCAGCCCCGCCACCGCCGGCGCGATCACCTCGTACGCCCAGCGCACCACCGGCTCGCCCTGGGCCGACGGGCGGGCGGCGGCGCTGTCGGCCAGCTCGCGCAGTTCGACGACGGTACGGTCCGCCTGGGCCTGCTGGGGCTCGCCCGGGTCGACCGCGCGTCTGCCGAACCCGCCGCCCACGGTCCGGCGGTTCGCCCGCTTGCGCTGGCGCAGGGAGACCGGCACGGCCCACAGCTGGAACTTCCGGCCGTCCTCGGTCAGCGCCTCGCACGAGAACTGGGCCCGTACAGTCGAGACCGCCGCCCAGGGCAGCGTGATCGTACGGAACGGGTTACGGATACGGAGCAGATCGGCGCCCGCGAAGACCGCCGGGCGCAGGCTGAACGCGACGATCAGCGGGACGGCGCACAGCATCCCGGCCAGCGCCAGCCACGGCGCCCGCCCCGTGCCCCGGAAGAGCGCGTCGAAACCGAGCCACAGGACGATCAGCAGCAGCATGCCGCCGCCCATGATTCCGCCGGACGACCGGTAGACCCGATCGGCGAAGCCCGGCTCGCCACCGGCCCCTGAGGCACCACCGCCCCCTGAGGAGCCCCCGGACCCTGAGGCACCCCCGGAGCCGAAGCCACCCCCGCCCCCACCGGACGCGTCGGACGCGCCCTCGGCCCCCGCGGCCCTCTCGGGCTCCTCAGGGCCGTGGCCATCACTGCTCGGCGGCGGGTTCGGGCTGGGACTCGTCATGGCCCCGATTCTGCCGTACGCCACTGACAACGCCCACGTCGCACGTCCACGCCGCACAACCACCCGAGCACCACCCCAGCAACCAGCCGAGCAACCTCACACCCCCTGTACAGGTCGCTACGCGCGTAGATATGCTCATCTGGTGACCATGCCCACCATCACCCCCGCATTCGCTGACGTGACAGCGTCCGACAGCACACTGCGCCGCTTCCTCCACGGGCTGCCCGGCGTCGACGCCGTCGGCCTGGAGGCACGCGCGGCGTCGCTCGGTACGCGCTCGATCAAGACCATGGCCAAGGCGTAC
Organism: Streptomyces sp. NPDC093109; assembly: GCF_040701725.1. Lineage (NCBI taxonomy): Bacteria > Bacillati > Actinomycetota > Actinomycetes > Kitasatosporales > Streptomycetaceae > Streptomyces > Streptomyces sp. NPDC093109. Next base: position 21,222 of record NZ_JBFBEZ010000032.1, on the reverse strand, counting down.
GCCATCGACCTGGCCATCTCCATGATCGACCTGACCACGCTGGAAGGCGCGGACACCCCGGGCAAGGTCCGGGCGCTCTCCGCCAAGGCCCTCCGCCCCGATCCGACCGACCGCACCACGCCCGCCACCGCCGCGGTCTGCGTCTATCCGGACATGGCGGCGACGGCCGCCGCCGTGCTCGCCGGCTCCGGCGTGAAGGTCGCCTCCGTCGCGACCGCCTTCCCGGCCGGCCGCGCCGCGCTCGGCGTGAAGCTCGCGGACACCCGGGACGCCGTGGCGGCGGGGGCCGACGAGATCGACATGGTCATCGATCGCGGCGCCTTCCTCGCGGGCCACTACCTGAAGGTGTACGAGGAGATCCGCGCCGTGAAGGAGGCCGCGGGGGCCGCCCGGCTCAAGGTCATCTTCGAGACCGGCGAGCTGTCCACGTACGACAACATCCGCCGCGCCTCCTGGCTGGGCATGATCGCCGGGGCGGACTTCATCAAGACGTCGACCGGCAAGGTCGGTACGAACGCGACCCCGGCGAACACCCTCCTCATGCTGGAGGCCGTACGCGACTTCCGCGCGCAGACCGGCGTCCAGATCGGCGTGAAGCCGGCCGGCGGGATCCGCACCACCAAGGACGCGCTCAAGTTCCTGGTGCTGGTCAACGAGACGGTGGGCGAGGACTGGCTGGACAGCCACTGGTTCCGCTTCGGCGCCTCCAGCCTGCTGAACGACCTGCTGATGCAGCGCCAGAAGCTCAGCACCGGCCGGTACTCCGGCCCCGACTACGTAACGGTGGACTGACCCATGGCATTCGAGTACGCGCCGGCCCCGGAGTCCCGCGCGGTCGTCGACATCGCGCCCTCCTACGGCCTGTTCATCGACGGCGAGTTCGCCGAGGCGGCCGACGGCAGGGTCTTCAAGAGCGTCAGCCCGTCCACCGAGGAGGTGCTGTCCGAGGTCGCGCAGGGCGGCGCCGAGGACGTCGACCGGGCCGTGAAGTCCGCCCGCAAGGCGTTCGCGACATGGTCGGCGCTGCCCGGCGCCGAGCGTGCGAAGTATCTGTTCCGGATCGCCAGGATCATCCAGGAGCGCTCGCGCGAGCTGGCCGTCCTGGAGACGCTGGACAACGGCAAGCCCATCAAGGAGACGCGCGACGCGGACCTCCCGCTGGTCGCCGCGCACTTCTTCTACTACGCGGGCTGGGCCGACAAGCTCGACCACGCCGGCTATGGAGCGAACCCGCGCCCGCTCGGCGTCGCCGGCCAGGTCATCCCGTGGAACTTCCCGCTCCTCATGCTCGCGTGGAAGATCGCCCCGGCGCTCGCCACCGGCAATACGGTGGTCCTCAAGCCCGCCGAGACGACCCCGCTCTCCGCGCTCTTCTTCGCGGACATCTGCCGGCAGGCCGGTCTGCCGAGGGGCGTCGTCAACATCGTCACCGGCGACGGCTCCACGGGCGCGGCCCTGGTCGCCCACCCGGACGTGAACAAGGTGGCCTTCACGGGCTCCACGGCCGTGGGCAAGGCCATCGCGCGGGAGATCGCCGGTACGGGGAAGAAGGCGACCCTGGAGCTGGGCGGCAAGGGCGCGAACATCGTCTTCGACGATGCCCCGGTCGACCAGGCCGTCGAGGGCATCGTCACGGGCATCTTCTTCAACCAGGGCCAGGTCTGCTGCGCGGGCTCGCGGCTGCTCGTCCAGGAGTCGGTGCACGACGAGGTACTGGACGCGCTGAAGCGCCGGCTGACCACGCTGCGCGTCGGCGACCCGCTGGACAAGAACACCGACCTGGGCGCGATCAACTCGGCCGAGCAGCTGGCCCGGATCAAGGCGCTGGCCGACGCGGGCGAGGCGGAGGGCGCGGAGCGCTGGTCGCCGGCCTGCGAACTCCCCTCCTCCGGTTACTGGTTCGCCCCGACGGTCTTCACGAACGTCACGCAGGCGCACACCATCGCGCGCGACGAGATCTTCGGCCCGGTGCTCTCCGTACTGACGTTCCGTACGCCGGACGAGGCCGTCGCGAAGGCCAACAACACGCAGTACGGCCTGTCGGCGGGCATCTGGACGGAGAAGGGCTCGCGGATCCTCGCGGTCGCGAGCAGGCTCCGGGCGGGCGTCGTCTGGGCCAACACGTTCAACAAGTTCGACCCGACCTCGCCGTTCGGCGGCTACAAGGAATCGGGCTACGGCCGTGAAGGCGGCCGTCACGGCCTGGAGGCATACCTCGATGTCTGACCGTCTGAACGTCCTCAAGACCTACAAGCTGTACGTCGGGGGCAAGTTCCCCCGCAGCGAGAGCGGCCGGGTGTACGAAGTGACCGACCCAAAGGGCACCTGGCTGGCCAACGCGCCGCGCGCGTCCCGCAAGGACGCCCGTGACGCGGTCGTCGCGGCCCGCAAGGCGTTCGGCGGCTGGTCGGGCACGACCGCGTACAACCGGGGCCAGGTGCTCTACCGCGTCGCCGAGATGCTGGAGGGCCGCAGGGGCCAGTTCGTACGGGAGGTCGCGGACGCCGAGGGGCTGTCCAAGCCGAAGGCCACGGCCGTGGTCGACGCGGCGATCGACCGCTGGGTCTGGTACGCGGGCTGGACGGACAAGATCGCCCAGATCGCGGGCGGCGCGAACCCGGTCGCGGGCCCGTTCTTCAACCTGTCGACCCCGGAGCCGTCCGGTGTCGTCGCGGTGCTGGCGCCGCAGGACTCGTCGCTGCTGGGGCTGGTCTCGGTGATCGCGCCGGTGATCGCCACGGGCAACACGGCGGTCGTCGTCACGAGCGAGCGGCACCCGCTGCCGGCGCTCTCCCTCGGCGAGGTGCTCGCGACGTCCGACGTACCGGGCGGCGTGGTCAACATCCTGTCGGGCTCGGCGGCCGAGATCGGCGCCCCGCTGGCGGCGCACCAGGACGTCAACGGGATCGACCTGACGGGCGCGGACGACGCGCTCGCCAAGGAGCTGGAGATCGCCGCCGCCGACAACCTCAAGCGCGTACGCCGCCCCCGCGCCGAGGACTGGACCGCCGACCCGGGCACCCACCGTCTGACCGCCTTCCTGGAGACGAAGACGGTCTGGCACCCGACGGGCTCCCTGGGCGCGTCGGGCTCGGCGTACTGACGGATTGGCGTACTGACATTCGACGGACGCACAGCGTCAACGGATGAAGTCCCGCGTTCCCCTGTTCGGAGGAACGCGGGACTTCTTAAGTGCACAGTACCGAGCAGCAACGCACACTTCCGTACATGACTGACGTGTACGCCATGACGGAAGCCCGCGCCAACTTCGGGACGCTGGTCCGCAGAACCGCGCATTCCCGCGAGCGGATCGCCATCACCGACCACGGGCACGTGGCGGCCATACTGATCAACCCACAGGATCTGGCAGATCTCGAGGACTCTCTCGCCCTGGCCCAGTACCAGCTGGAGAAGGAGCGCGGCACCCTGGCACCGGGAATCCCGCATGCCGAGGTAGGCCGAATGCTGGGACTGCGCAAGTGACCTACGAAATCATCTGGGAGCCTCGCGCCACAGACGCGGCCTCCGCTTCCTGAAGGAAGACCCGCTCGGCCTCTCCGCCGTCTATGAAGCCGTGGACGCACTTGCGACGCAACCACGCCCTGCCGGTTCCATCGCCTACGGCTCGGCCGACTTACGGCGGATGCACATTGGTGACTACCGCGTCTTCTACGTGATCGACGACGGAGTCATCCGCATCCTGGTCACCCACCTCGGCCGCACCCCCTGAAACCTCACCCCGGCAGCAGCGCCACCACGCCCCCCACCAGCGGCAGGTCCTTCAGCGCGCCGCCGTCCGTCACCGGGCCGGTGACCGCCGCCGTGGAGATGGGCTTGAAGTCGGCGATCTGTGTGCCGAGGACGTTGTCGAGCGGGTCGGTGCCCGTGCCCGCCAGGGGGTCGAGCTGGAGGTTCTTGACCGGGCCGATGGCGCCCGCCGCCGAGTGGCCGACGGCCGAGGCGACGGCCTCGCCCGCGATCGGGATCTCCGTGACGTCGAGGAGCGGCTTGTCCGTCCCCGACAGGCCCGAGAGGGGCAGCGGCGCGGCCGGGGCCGCCGCCTGGGCCGCCGCGCCGCCCAGACCCAGCGCCGCGCCCGCCGCGGTGAGCGTCAGACCGGCGCGCAGCAGAGTACGGCGCGGGGAGGGGGGAGCTGCGTGACGTGCCATGGGATTTTCCTGCCTGGCCGGACAGGCCCGGCCGGTGGATTGAGTAAGCGGACCGGCACACAGCGTAGTTGAAGCGGGCGGTACGGCATGGCCAAAACCGCCAAACCGACCGAAGACGTCCACCTGCCCCGCCCGAAACGTTCCCCGAGGGTTCGCTTTCCGCTCGCATGCCGCACACTGGTGTCCCGTGACCGCTCCCACCACGCCGGCCCGCGTCGTTCTCCTCGCAGGCCCCTCCGGCTCCGGAAAATCCTCCCTCGCCGCCCGCACCGGCCTCCCCGTGCTGCGCCTCGACGACTTCTACAAGGAGGGCGACGACCCGACGCTGCCGCTGGTGGCGGAGAGCACGGACATCGACTGGGACTCGGTCCGCTCCTGGGACGCGGACGCCGCCGTCGCGGCGGTCGTGGAGCTGTGCCGTACGGGCCGGACGACCGTTCCCGTCTACGCCATCGCCACCAGCTCCCGTGTGGACACGGAGGCGCTCGACATCGGCCGCACGCCGCTGTTCCTCGCGGAGGGGATCTTCGCCGCCGACATCGTGGCCCGCTGCCGGGAGCTGGGCGTCCTCGCCGACGCGCTCTGTCTGCGCGGCCGGCCCTCCACCACGTTCCGCCGGCGGCTGCTGCGCGATCTGCGCGAGGGGCGCAAGTCGGTGCCGTTCCTGCTGCGGCGCGGCTGGCGGCTGATGCGCGCGGAGCGCGCGATCGTGGGCCGGCAGACGGCGCTCGGGGCGCACCCGTGCGACAAGGCGGAGGCGTTCGGCCGTATCGCGACCGCGGCGGCGGGCCCGGCGGTCCGGCAGCGTACGGCGGAAGCGAAGCCGGCGGGGACGGTGAAGACGCCCGGGACCACGGCGGCGGTCACCGACAGCGTGGCCCGCTGACGTACGCGCGAAAGAGCGGAACCGCGCGGGCCCCCCGGCCCGTACGATCCCGCTCCCTCTCGCGCTCCCCTTGTTTCCCCCGTACTCCCGCCGCTCCCCCGAGCCGACGGGCCCCGCATCCCCCGGTTTTCCCCCGGTTTCCCCCAGTCCCCCGATTTCCCCCTGGTCCCCCCGGTTTCCCCCGCTGCCCTCAGGCGACCAACTCGCCGAAGGACTCTTCCTCGTCACGGCCGAAGCTGAGGACATCGTCCTCGCGCATCCGGCGGAGCGACCGCCAGATGCTCGACTTCACCGTGCCGACACTGATGTCGAGGATCGCCGCGATCTCCGGATCCGTACGGCCCTCGTAGTAGCGCAGCACCAGCATCGTGCGCTGGAGCTCGGGCAGGTGCGAGAGCGCCTGCCAGAGCACCGCGCGCAGCTCCGTGCCGCGCATCGCGTCGGTGTCGCCCGCCGTCTCCGGCAGCTCCTCCGTCGGGTACTCGTTGAGCTTGCGCCTGCGCCACGCGCTGATGTGCAGATTGGTCATCGTGCGGCGGAGATAGCCGCCGACCGCCGCCTTGTCGCTGATCCTGTCCCACGCCCGGTAGGTCGAGAAGAGGGCGCTCTGGAGCAGGTCCTCGGCCTCGAACCGGTCGCCGGTCAGGTGGTAGGCGGTCGCGTAGAGGGAGGCGCGGCGCTCCTGGACGTAGGCGGTGAAGGCGGCTTCGGCGTCCCCCGGCGCCCCAGCCGCTCCCGATGCCCCCGCATCCACCGCGTTCGTCCGGAGCGTCCGCTCCTCCGTGGTCGCGTCAACCACCGTCATGTACGACGGCTTGTGCTGACGCCCGGTGCCGCGAACGCACCCCCGCCCGTTCACGGCACCGGACTTCTCGCCGCTCCTCGTGACGTCGTGCAGACGCGTGACCAGTACCGGTCCGGTGGTCGTGCCGTGCGGTGCGTTCATCCCGCGCCCCCCGTCGTGTGGAGTTGCTTCGTTCCTTGTGCCAATGAGCTTGCCGGGGCAGTTTCATGGCCCTGTCCGTCGACTGTCACAGCCCTGTCACAGGGGACTTCGGTTCTTGCGCGGAAGTCCGGAGTGCCCGGGAACCGCCCCGGTAGCGCTCCGGCAGTCGAACTCCGGTCCCCCATGAGACAGAATGCTCCTCGTGCCTTTCCTGTTGCTGATCGAGGACGACGACGCCATCCGCACGGCCCTCGAACTCTCGCTGTCACGCCAGGGCCACCGAGTGGCCACCGCGGCGACGGGAGAGGACGGCCTGAAACTGCTGCGAGAGCAGCGGCCGGATCTGATCGTGCTGGATGTGATGCTGCCCGGGATCGACGGTTTCGAGGTCTGCCGGCGCATCCGGCGTACCGACCAGCTGCCGATCATCCTGCTGACCGCGCGCAATGACGACATCGATGTGGTCGTGGGCCTGGAGTCCGGTGCCGACGACTATGTGGTGAAGCCGGTGCAGGGCCGGGTGCTGGACGCGAGGATCCGCGCGGTGCTGCGGCGGGGCGAGCGGGAGGCCACGGACTCCGCGACGTTCGGCAGCCTGGTGATCGACCGGTCCGCGATGACGGTCACCAAGAACGGCGAGGACATGCAGCTCACGCCGACCGAGCTGCGGCTGCTGCTGGAGCTGAGCCGCCGCCCCGGTCAGGCGCTGTCCCGGCAGCAGTTGCTGCGGCTGGTGTGGGAGCACGACTACCTGGGCGACTCGCGGCTGGTGGACGCCTGTGTGCAGCGGCTGCGCGCGAAGGTCGAGGACGTACCGTCCTCGCCGACCCTGATCCGTACGGTACGTGGAGTGGGCTACCGGCTGGACACGCCTTCGTGAGCGATACGCCCCTGAACGACGGCCCGGACCACACGCCGCACCGCACGTCGGACCACGGACCTGACCACGGACCTGACCACGGACCGCACGGCAACGCCAACGACACGGCAGGCGACAGCTCCCGCGCGGGCCGGAGCCGCGGCCTCCGGAAGGCCGTCCTGTCCGGACTGCGCTGGAGCAGTCTGCGGCTGCGCCTCGTCGTCGTCTTCGGCGCGGTCGCGCTGACCGCCGCGGTCTCCGCGTCGGGCATCGCGTACTGGCTGAACCGCGAAGCGGTCCTGACCCGTACCCAGGAGTCCGCCCTCAAGGACTTCAAGCAGGAGATGCAGAACCGCGCGGCCGAACTGCCGCTGCGGCCCAGCGAGTCCGATCTCCAGACCGCCGCCGAGCAGATGACGGTCGACAACGCCGGTTACAGCGTGCTGCTGATAGGCGAGCGGGACCGCGGCAAGCCGATCGTCGGCGCCTCCGATCCCGACAGGTTCACGCTCGACGACGTACCGGAGTCGCTCCAGGCCGCGGTGAACAGCCGGCAGCAGGTCACGGCGGCCAACAAACACGCGTACCACGTCTTCTGGCAGCGCACCGAGCGTGGCAGCACCCCCTATCTGGTGGGTGGCACGCGGGTCATCGGGGGCGGGCCCACCGGTTATCTCTTCAAGTCCCTCGACCAGGAACGCGCGGACCTCAACTCGCTCGCCTGGTCGCTGGGCATCGCCACCGCCCTCGCGCTGATCGGCTCGGCGCTGCTCGCGCAGGCCGCGGCCACGACCGTGCTGAAGCCCGTGCAGCGCCTCGGCGAGGCTGCGCGGCAGCTCGGTGAGGGCGAGTTCGGCACCCGGCTGCGGGTGTCGGGGACGGACGAACTGGCCGAACTCTCGCGGACGTTCAACAACGCGGCCGAGTCGCTCCAGAAGAAGGTCGAGGACATGAGCGCGCGGGAGGAGTCCAGTCGCCGTTTCGTCGCGGACATGTCGCACGAGCTGCGTACGCCGCTGACCGCGCTCACCGCCGTCACCGAGGTGCTTGAGGACGAGGCTGACAGCCTGGACCCGATGATCGCGCCCGCCGTGACGCTGGTGGTGAGCGAGACCCGTCGGCTCAATGTGCTGGTGGAGAACCTGATGGAGGTCACCCGCTTCGACGCGGGTACGGCCCGGCTCGTCCTGGACGATGTCGATGTGGCCGACCAGCTCACGGCGTGCATCGACGCGCGCGCCTGGCTGGACGCGGTGGATCTGGACGCCGAGCGCGGCATCATGGCGCGGCTCGATCCGCGCCGGCTCGATGTGATCATGGCGAATCTGATCGGGAACGCGCTCAAGCACGGCGGTTCGCCGGTCCGGGTGGCGGTGCGCACGGAGGGCGCCGAGCTGATCATCGAGGTACGGGACCACGGCCCCGGCATCCCGGAGGAGGTGCTGCCGCACGTCTTCGACCGCTTCTACAAGGCGAGCGCGTCCCGGCCGCGTTCCGAGGGCAGCGGGCTGGGGCTGTCGATCGCGATGGAGAACGCGCACATCCACGGCGGCGACATCACCGCGGCCAATGTGCCGGACGGCGGCGCGATGTTCGTACTGCGGCTGCCGCACGACGGCCGCCCGGAGGACGCGGACGTGGACGTGGACGCGGATGAACCGAACGCTCCGAGAGAAGGGGGCGACGCGTCGTGACGTACGGAAAGCAGGGGCAGGGGTACGAGCGGAGCCGCCGGCGGGCAGGGCGGGCCGCGGGCGCCGTGCTGACGCTCACCGTCCTCTCCACCCTGGCCGCCGGGTGCGGGATCAGGACCACCTCCATACCGGTGGACGCGGGGGCCGCGCCCTCGCGGATGCCGTGCGCGATCACCGGCAAGAACGTGATCACGCAGACGGAGCCGGGCGTTCCTGTACGGATCTATCTCCTGTGCGCCTCGGGGCTCTCCTCGGTGGAGCGGGCGGCCCGGATCATCCGGGGCACCACGCCCGGCGACCGGGTGGAGATCGCCCAGGGGCTGCTGGACGAGTTGCTGGCCGATCCTTCGTCCACCGAGCGGGAGGCGGGCTTCAGCACGTCCGTACGGGGACCGCTGGTCGTCTCCCGGGCCCGTAAGGGTGACCCCGAGGGGACGCTGCGGCTCAGCAGGCAGCCGGAGGACCTGCCGATGTCGGCGCTCGCGCAGATCGTCTGCACCCTGGCGGAGAGCGAGTCCACGGACGGCCGGGTGGTCCTGGGCGGTCCTGGCGACTATCCGGCGCGTGGGTACGAGTGCGACCCCGAGACGAAGCGGTACCCGAACGCCGCGGTGCCGACCGCGTCGACGGCTCCGACGGCTCCGACGGCTCCGACGGCTCCGACGGCTTCGACGGCTTCGACGGCTTCGACTCCGGCACCGTCGGCGTCCCCGTCCGCCTTGGAGAGCGCGCCGGGGGCCTGACCTCCAGGACCCTGCCCGAAGTACCGCCATTCGGGTGACTCGCATCTCATGAACCTCTTCCTCCGCCGACAGCGGAACCGATCGCTCGGGGCGCCGCGTCTTGGGGAGCGTGCGTCAAGGTCCGGACGGCAGCGCCGTCATCCGCTTCCGTAGGGCGGGGTTTGTTCTCCTCCTCCTGCATCTCCTGCTGGTGAGCTGGCTGACGCTCCGCCCGCTGGACGCCCTGTGGGTGCACGCGGCCAATCTGACGCCGTTCGCGGGCATCAAGGCGAGTCTGGCGCTGGGGCCCGTGGAGGCCACCCGCCGGATCGGCGAGGGCCTGCTGCTGCTGGCGCCGCTCGGGGTGCTGCTGCCGATGGCGGACGCCCGGCTCACCGTCTCCTGCTGGGCCTCCCTGACCCGTACGGTCACGGCCGGCGCGCTGATCTCGCTCGGGATCGTGCTGCTCCAGACCGCGGTCCCGGGGCGGGTGGTCGATGTCGACACGATCCTGCTGAACACGGCCGGTGTGGCGCTGACCCATCTGGCGCTGGTGCCCGCGGGCCGGTCCCGGCTGCGCCGGGGATGGCGGCCCCGTACCGTACGCCGCCGGGGACGGCGCCTGGAGGGCGGCACGGGCGCGCCGGGCGGTGGCTCCCGGAAGGCGTTCCGCGAGGTGTCCCGGGTCCGTGAGGCGTCCAGGGGCCGTGACGGGTCCAGGGGTCGTGAGGGGTCCAGGGACGAGATCCCGCAGGGGACCACCCCGACGATTCCCAGGGTCGGGATCGCCCCGTAGAGCGATGCTTCGTCCCCGTTCTGGGCGGACCATGGAGATATCGGGAGTACGCACGGAGAAGCGGCTCCCTCGACGGTCTCACGAAGGAGCCCACCATGCCCACCATGTCCGGACTGGTCCGCCCGCGTGAGGGACGCATGCTCGGCGGGGTGTGCGCGGCGCTGGCACGGCGCTTCGGTACCTCCGCGAACACGATGCGCCTGATCTTCGTGGTCTCGTGCCTGCTGCCGGGACCGCAGTTCCTGGTCTATCTGGCGCTGTGGGTGCTGCTGCCCGGCGAGAAGAAGGCGTCCTCGACGTCCTGGTAGCCCGCGCACACCACAGACCCGCACCACCGTGTGGGGTGGTGCGGGCCGGGGCAGGTCGGGCGTACGCGGGGTGCGTTCGGCCGGGTCAGCCGCCGAGCGGGAGGCCGTTGAGGCCGTTCCCGGTCAGGCTGCCCACGGGAAGCCCGCCGAGGAGACCGCTGATGGGGTCGGCGGCCTTGGTGCCCTTCGACGCGGCGGCCTTCTGGCCGACCTTCTGACCGACGCTCTGGCCGACCTTCTGCGCCTGCGGGGCGGTCTTCTTGACGGTGTCGAGCGCGGCCCGGCCCGTGGTGACCACCTCGGAGGCGGGCGCCGGGAGCTTCTCTGCGACGCTCTCCAGCGGCAGGGTCTCCGCGACGACACCGAGGGTGTCCAGCGCCCCACCGACGTCGGGGACGGCGGGCGCGGCGGAGGCACTGCCCGCGGCGGCGACGGCGAAGGCGGCGCCGAGAGCGGCGGCACCGATGGTCTTGACGGCGGACTGCTTCATCTGGGTTTCGTCCTTGCGGAGGTGGGAATGTGGGCGGCTCCGCAAGTTAGCCAGACTCGGGCACCGCCCGCAAACACCCGGAAGCGGCCGGGATTCCGTGTCCCGAGCCGCTTCCGGATTTATGTGATGAGCCCATTCCGAGGGCGTACCTGCTGGTCAACGTCCTTTACTTGAACAGCCATTCGGACTTCAGTTCCGCGTATCCGGGCTTGATCACGTCGTTGATCATGGCCAGTCTTTCATCGAAAGGAATGAAAGCTGATTTCATCGCATTGACTGTGAACCACTGCATGTCGTCGAGCGTGTAAGCGAACGCGTCGACCAGCAGCTCGAATTCCCGGCTCATGCTCGTGCCGCTCATCAGCCGGTTGTCCGTGTTGACGGTGGCCCGGAAGTGGAGCTTGCGGAGCAGCCCGATGGGGTGCTCGGCGATCGAGGTGGCCGCGCCGGTCTGGAGGTTGGAGCTGGGGCACAGCTCCAACGGGACGCGCTTGTCCCGTACGTACGCGGCGAGCCTGCCCAGCTCCACCGAGCCGTCCTCGGCGACCTCGATGTCGTCAATGATCCGCACACCGTGGCCGAGCCGGTCGGCACCGCACCACTGGAGCGCCTGCCAGATCGACGGCAGCCCGAACGCCTCGCCGGCGTGGATGGTGAAGTGGTTGTTCTCGCGCTTCAGATACTCGAACGCGTCGAGGTGACGAGTGGGCGGGAAGCCCGCCTCCGCGCCCGCGATGTCGAAGCCGACCACGCCCGAGTCCCGGTAGCTGTTGGCGAGTTCGGCGATCTCCAGCGCGCGGGCCGCGTGCCGCATCGCGGTGAGCAGGGCGCCGACCCTGATCCGGTTGCCGTCGGCGCGGGCACGCCGCTCGCCCTCGCGGAAGCCCTCGTTGACGGCCTCGACGACCTCTTCGAGGGTGAGCCCCGCCTCCAGGTGCTGCTCGGGCGCGTACCGCACCTCCGCGTAGACGACACCGTCGGCCGCGAGGTCCTCGGCGCACTCGGCGGCGACCCGGACGAGCGCGTCACGGGTCTGCATGACGGCGCAGGTGTGGGCGAAGGTCTCCAGATAGCGCTCCAGCGAGCCGGAGTCGGCCGCCTCCCGGAACCAGAGGCCGAGCTTGTCGGACTCGTGCTCCGGCAGGGCCTCGTACCCGGCCTCGCGGGCGAGTTCGATGATCGTTCCGGGCCGCAGACCGCCGTCGAGGTGGTCGTGGAGGAGGACCTTGGGGGCGCGGCCGATCTGGTCGGGGGTCGGTGGGCGGTATGTCTGGCTCGTCATCCAAGCACTCTAACGCCTTACCCCCTACGCGCGTAGAGTACGGCGGGGCGATACGTAACAGTGACCGCGCGTACGGGTGGCGTACACCTGCCCTTCTGAGACTCTTCTGCTATGGGACAGCTGGGGGAAGCACACGTTCGTGATGCCGCGCCGCGAACGAGGGGCCCGAGGCTGACCCGCGCGGTCGCCACGCCGCCCGAGGGCACCGCGGTGGGGGGTGTGGTGCTGGTGCTCCCCGGGGGCGGTCCCGCTCCGGGACGCGCCGGGCGGCCGTCACGCCTCCCGTCACTCCCGTCACTCCCGTCACTCCCGTCACTCCCGTCACTCCCGTCACTCCCGTCACTCCCGTCATTCCCGTCCCTGCGGTCGTACGCGCGGTACGCACGGATGCTGCCGCTGGCGCGGTCGCTGGCCGCCGCCGGGGCCGCCGAGGGGCTGGTGGTGCATGTGGTGCGCTACGGCCCGCCGCCGGGAGGGACCGGCGCGGACGCCTCGCTCGTGGCGGATGCCGGGTGGGCGGTGGAGGAGGTCGTACGCCGGTACGGGGACGTCCCCGTCTGTCTGGCCGGCCACGGCACGGGCGGCCGGGCGGCGCTGCGCGCGGCGGGCCATCCGGCGGTCAACTCCGTACTGGCGATGGCGCCTTGTCTGCCGGAGGCCGGGGACCGCCAGGACCCCGAGCCGGTACGGCAGCTGGTGGGCCGGCAGGTACTGATCATGCACGGCACGAACGACGCGCACACCGACCCCCGGCTCTCCTTCCGGCTGGCCGAGCGTGCCAAGAAGGCCAACCGCGACACCTGCCGCTTCGAGGTCCACTCCGACGGCCACGCGCTGCGTCAGCACCACGCCGAAGTCCTCGCGCTGGCCTCGGACTTCGTGCTGGGCGCGCTGCTGTCGCGTACGTACTCCCGGCCGGTCGCCGACGCGCTGGCTGCGCCGCCGCCGCTGGGGCTGCGGATGCCGCTGGCGGCGGGCTTCGGGCGCTCGCTGCGTCCGTAGCGCGGTCCGTTTTCCGGGGCTGACCTAGCCGAGCAGCTGGCCCCTGCGCGACAGCAGGAAGCGCTTGAAGGCGGCCACCGGCGGGGTGTCCGGATGGCCGTCGAGCCAGGCCACGCCGATCTCGCGGACCGCGCGCGGCGCCGTCACCGTCAGCTCCACCACCCCCGGCCGTGCCACGGCGGGCGGCGGCAGCAGGGCCACGCCGAGCCCCGCCGCGACCAGCCCGCGCAGCGTCTCGGCCTCCTCCCCCTCGAAGGCCACGCGCGGGCGGAAGCCCGCCTCGGCGCAGAGGTCGTCGGTGATACGGCGCAGCCCGTACCCCGGTTCGAGCGTGACGAACGTTTCGTCGGCGGCCTCGGCGAGGCGTACGCGCCGGCGGCCGGCGAGCCGGTGGTCGTCGGGGACGACGAGCCGCAGCCGCTGCTCGTCCAGCCGGCGGGCGACGAGGTCGGGGGCGTCCGGCACCGGCGAGGTGAGGCAGAGGTCGAGGTCGCCCGCGCGCAGCCGCTCGATCATCGCCTCGCCGTAGTTCTGCACGAGCTGGAACCGCACACGCGGATGATCGACGCGGAACGTCCTGATCAGGCCGGGTACGGTCTCGGAGCCCAGCGTGTGCAGAAACCCGAAGGCGACCTTCCCCGACGCCGGGTCCGCGTCGGCCCGTACCGACTCGGCGGCCCGCTCGACCTCGGCGAGGGCGCGTTCGACGGAGGTGAGGAAGGCGCGTCCGGCGGGGGTCAGCGAGACCGTACGGCCCCGGCGCGCGAACAGGGCGACGCCCAGATCCTGTTCGAGCCTGACCATCGCCCGGGAGAGCGTGGACTGCGGCACACCCATCTCCTGCGCGGCCCGGGTGACGTGCTCGTGGCGGGCCACCCCGGCGAAGTACGCGAGGCGGGGCGCGAGGACGGCGGCGGCGCCGGGCTCGGTGTGATCGGTGTGACGCATGTCGTGTTCGTAACTGTTCCATGACACGCGCGGCTGTGACCTCTGCTCATGCACCATGGGAACGATTATCGCCATTCTGTGCATTGGACGCATGAACCGGCGGTGTTTACCTTCGAAACATGCCTTCAGTCAGTACCGGGGCACCCGTCACCACGGGTGCCTCCGCGCCGCCGTTTCCGCAGTCTCCCTCCACCGCCGGGTCCGCCATCGATACACGGCTCTCGCCCGGCCGCCCCGGCTACCGCCGGATGAGCTTCGCGCTCTTCGCCGCCGGTGTCGCGACCTTCGCGCTCCTCTACTCCACGCAGGCGCTGCTGCCCGCCATCTCCGCCGGCTTCGGCGTGACGGCGGGGAGCGCCAGTTGGACGGTCTCGGCGGCGACCGGCGCGCTGGCGCTGTTCGTCCTGCCGCTGAGCGCGCTGTCCGAGCGGTTCGGCCGGCGCACGATGATGACCGCCTCGCTGGTGGTCGCGGTGGCGGTGGGTCTGCTGGTGCCGTTCGCGCCGAGCATCGAGTGGCTGGTGGCGCTGCGCGCGCTCCAGGGCGCGGCGCTCGCCGGGCTTCCGGCGTCGGCGATGGCGTACCTGGCGGAGGAGGTGCGGCCGAAGGCGCTGGTCGCGGCGATCGGACTGTTCGTCGCGGGCAACAGCGTCGGCGGGATGAGCGGCCGGGTCGTCACCGGCTGGGTCGCCCAGCTCTGGGGCTGGCGGGCTGCGCTGGGCGCGGTCGGGCTGATGGCGGTCGCGTGTGCGGTGGTCTTCCGGCTGCTGCTGCCGAAGGCGCGCCACTTCACGTCGCGTTCGCTGAGCCCGCGCGCGCTGGCGCGGACCGTCGGCGGCCATCTCTCGGATCCGCTGCTGCGCCGGCTGTACGCGATCGGCGGCCTGTTCATGGTGGTGTTCGGCGCGGTGTACACGGCGATCGGCTACCGGCTGGTGGCGGCACCGTTCAATCTGCCGCAGGGCGTCATCGGTTCGATCTTCCTGGTCTATCTGGTCGGTACGGTCTCCTCGGCGGCGGCCGGCCGGCTGGTCGAGCGGCTGGGCCGGCGCGGCGCGCTGTATCTGGCGGTGAGCACGACGACCGCCGGGCTGCTGCTGTCGCTGGCGGACTCGCTGGTGGCCGTCCTGTCGGGGCTGGTGCTGATCACGGCGGGCTTCTTCGCGGGTCACGCGGTCGCGTCGTCGGCGGTGAGCCGTACGGCCAAGTCGGGCCGCGCGCAGGCGTCGGCGCTCTACCAGTCGGCGTACTACCTGGGCAGCAGCGCGGGCGGCACGCTGGGCGCGGTCGCGTTCCACGCGGGCGGCTGGGGCGCGACGGTGGCGCTGGGGCTGGCGGCGGGGGTCGGGGTCGTATCGATCACGCTGTACGGGACGCACGCGGCGCGCGGCGAGCGGCGGCAGTTGCAGCAGCAGCAACGGCAGCGGCAGGCGCTGTCGGCGAAGGCCGCGTGATCGTCTCCGTGCGGTCGCGTGATCGTCTCCGTACGGTCGCTTGATCGCCTTCGCGCGGTCGCGTGATCGTCTTCGCCGGGTCGCTTGATCGTCTCCGTACCGCCGGGAAATAAACCGTCCACCGCGTGCAACTACGCACCCGCCCCGGTCGTCTACCACCCAGGACAGGCCACTCATATGGCCATATTGGATGTTGGTTCGAGGGGGGCGGGGCGGATGGGACACATATCGCGCGGCGGGACCGTGGCGGCCGGAATCGCGGCGCTGGTGGTGCCCCTGACCGTGGTGGGGCTCGGCGCGACGCCCGCGGCGGCGGCTGCCGCCTGTACGGCGGGCGTCGGCCCGAAGCAGAAGCAGGTGGAGAAGTTCCTCGGCCGGCCGGTGGACGGCAAGCAGTCCACGGCGGACTGCACGGCCATCCGGTCCTTCCAGGCGAAGCATGGCATCACGCCGACCGCCGGCTACGCGGGCCCGGTGACGTGGGGCGTGATGGACCTCATGAACCAGCAGAAGGCCGCGGGCAAGAACCCGAACAAGGCCGGCAAGTGCCCCACGAACAAGGGGCGCATCGCCTGTGTCGACCTGACCCGGCAGCTGAGCTGGATCCAGGACGGCAAAAAGCTGGCGTACGGCCCGGTGCCGGTGCGGACGGGCCGCAAGGGGTACGCGACGCGGACCGGGCTGAAGAAGGTGTACTGGCGGAACAAGGACCACGTCTCGACGATCTACAACGTGCCCATGCCGTACAGCCAGTTCTTCGACGGCGGGCAGGCGTTCCACTCGGTGAACCTGAGCATGTGGAACCCGCCGGGCTCGCACGGCTGCGTGAACATGACGACGAAGGACGCGAAGAAGTACTGGTCGATGCTGAAGACGGGCACCGCGGTGTACGTGTACGGCCGGAAGTCCGGCACCTGACACCGGTGCGCCTGACCGGACCGGTTTCAGGACGCTCCGTCCAGCGGAATACTCTGCTGGTATGAGTGAACGAGGACTCCAGGAACTGGCGCTGCTCCTGCTGACGGCGCTGGCGAACGCGCCCCGGCACGGATACGCCATCGCCCAGGAGGTCAAGGCCATCAGCGGCGGCCGGGTGGTGCCCCGTACCGGAGCGCTGTACGGGGCGCTGGACCGGCTGCTGGCCGAGGGCCTGATCGAGGTCGAGCGCGAGGAGATCGTCAACGGCCGGGCGCGCCGGGTCTTCGCGCTCGCGCCCGCCGGCCGGGAGCGGCTGGAGGCCGAGGCGGAGCGGCTGGCCGCGACGGCGCGGGAGGTGAGGCGGCGGCTCGGCACTGAGGGTGCGGCGGCACCGGCGTGAGCCGGGGGACGACCGGTCTCCGCGATCCGCTGTGGCGGCTGTACCCGCCCGCGTACCGGGCCGCCCACGGCCGCGAAATCATCGACGTACACCGGGAGTTGACGGCCGACCTCCCGCGCGCCGCCCGGCTGCGCGCGGACGCCGAGCTGGCCGCGCACGCCGTACGGGTACGGCTGCGCCTCGACTCGGCCTCGCCCGCCGGGCGCTTTCTCGCCCTGGCGGCGCCGTTCGCGCTGGCGGCCGGCGCGGTGGACGCCGGGGTGCGGCTGACGGGCTGGTACGCGACGCTCGTCCGCTCGCCGGCCCCGGCGTGGGTCCAGCTCTCCGCCGGCACGGAGGGCTACTGGGCCCTGTACATGCTGCTCTCCGCGCTGGTGTGCGTCGGCGCGGTCGTGGCCCTGACCGGTCGCGGTCGCGGCCATGGTCGCGGCAACGGCAGTGTAAACGGCAGCGGCCGGTGGTCGCTGGGCGCGGGTCTGGCCGTGTGCGGGCTGCTGGGGACGGCCGCGCAGTGGCCCTTCGCCGCGCCCACGCACGGCGACGGGGTGGCCACTCCGGTCGCGTCGCTGCTGACCGCCGCCGTCGTCCTGGGCTGCCCGCCGGACCGGCGCGGGGACGACCGGTGGCTGTCGGCGGCGGCCGGGGTGATGGCCGCCGTGGCGTGGTTCCCGGTGGTGGCCGTACGGACCGGGGCCTTCGGCGTGACCACGGACTACGGCGCCTGGCCGGTACTGGTCCTCGCCGTCACGGGGGCCGTGCTCGCCGTACGCGCGCGTTCGTCGGGGCTGCGCGAGGCCGGGGCGATGGCCGTGGCCTCGCCGGGGCTGGTCGCGTACGCGTACACGGGCGCCTGGGGTGAACTCCTGCCCGTTCTGGGCCTGTTCCTTCCACTGCTGGCGGGTGTGGTCGCCGTGGGCGCGCTCACCGCGGCTGTCCGGGCGGTGCGGGCGGTGCGGCGGGGGCGCTGACCGGGCGATCGTGGTTGCGATAGTCCGTTGAAGTGAATACTCTCCCAGGTGTTCTATCGGTCCCGTACCACCAGAGAAGATCACCGAGTTGCCGTTCACCCTGTCGCATCCCGCCGCGGTACTGCCTCTGCTGCGCCCGCCGTTCGTACCGGCCGCCCTGGTCGCGGGTGCCGTGGCGCCCGATGTCCCGTACTTCCTGGGCGCCGTCGGCGTGTCGTCGACCACGGCCGGCGACTGGTACGAACCGTTCCTCAACGCCACGGAGACCCACTCCTTCACCACGGGCCCGCTCGTCGTCCTGCCCTTCGCCCTCGGGCTGGTCGCCGCGTACCGGCTACTGCGCGCTCCGGTCACGGCGCTGCTGCCGTCCGGCCTCCGCCTCCCGGCACCGGAGCGGGTCTCCGGCGTACGGGCGGGGGCGGGGGCGGGGGTTTCCGGCGTACGGGCGCGGGCGCGGGTTTCCGGCGTACGGGCGCGGGCGCGGTACGCGATGTGGCTGCTGATCTCGGCCGTCATCGGCATC
This sequence comes from Streptomyces sp. NPDC093109, assembly GCF_040701725.1. Taxonomy (NCBI): domain Bacteria; kingdom Bacillati; phylum Actinomycetota; class Actinomycetes; order Kitasatosporales; family Streptomycetaceae; genus Streptomyces; species Streptomyces sp. NPDC093109. The sequence continues at coordinate 2,857 of NZ_JBFBEZ010000032.1, read as the reverse complement.
GCCTCCCACCTGGTGTGGGACTACCTCACCGACGTGGGCGGTCCGACGGCCGGCCGACTGCTCCAGCACGCGAGCACCGCCTTCGGCCTGGCGGCGATCGGCGTGCACCTGTGGCGCCGGCGCGGCCGGCTCCGTACACGTATCCACGATGACAACGACGATGCCGCCGTCACCCGCCCGTCCCCCCTGGTGCGGTGGAGCGTGGTGGCCCTGCTGGTCGCGGCCCCCGTCGCCGGCGCCGCCGTCCACGCCCGCGCCGACTTCGACGCCAACCGGCATGTGACGGTGGTGGACTACAGCCGCCCGACCACCATCGACCTGGGCAACGGCGGGAGTGAGACCAGCTACCCCGAGACGGAAGCCCTGGCGCCCTGGGGCACCGTCGCCGAAGGGGTGCTGACCGGCGCCGCCAAACGCGCGGGCGCCGCCTTCGCGGTCGCGCTGCTGCTGTACGCCGCCGCCTGGCAACTCGGCACTCTCGTACGCCGGCCGAAGCCGAAACCGAAACCGCAGTCGAAGCCGGAGCCGGAGGCCTCCAAGACGCCGGCGGCCCGGGACACCTGAGCCGATCCGCTGCGGCAATCCTCTGCGGCAATCCGCTGCGGCCGGACATCACCTTCCGGGAGACTGGTGACGGACCGGATTCACGTGGGGCGACTGGGGTGACGACGCGATGAGCGATGCAGCGGCGACAACGGCTGATGTGCGAAAGGGCGAGGTGGACGCCCGGCTGGAGCAGCACCGGACGGAGCTGACCGGCTACTGCTACCGGATGCTTGGCTCCCCGTTCGAGGCCGAGGACGCCGTCCAGGACACGATGGTGCGCGCGTGGAAGAGCTTCGAGACGTTCGAGGGCCGGTCCTCGCTCAGATCATGGCTCTACCGCATCGCGACGAATGTCTGTCTGGACATGCTCAGCGCGGGCAACCGCCGGGCGCGCCCGATGGATCTCTCGGGGCCCACCCCGGTGGCGCAGGCGCAGCTCACCCCGCTCCCGGAGACCGCCTGGCTCGAGCCGGTGCCGGACGGGCGGGTGCTGCCGTCGGTGACGGACCCGGCGGAGGCGGCGGTGTCGCGCGAGACGATCCGGCTGGCGTTCGTCTCGGCGCTCCAGCACCTCGCGCCCAAGCAGCGGGCGGTGCTGATCCTGCGCGAGGTGCTGTCCTGGAAGGCGAGTGAGGTCGCCGAGCTGCTGGACACGTCGGTCGCTTCGGTCAACAGCGCGCTCCAGCGGGCGCGCGCGACGATCGCCGAGTCCGAGCCGGCGGCGACCGAGACGGCGAGTGAGCTGGACGAGGAGCATCAGCGGCTGCTGGAGCGCTATGTCGTGGCCTTCGAGGGGTACGACATGAAGGCGCTGACGGAACTGCTGCACGACGACGCGAAGTTCACGATGCCGCCGTTCGATCTGTGGCTCCAGGGTCACGACGACATCACCGGCTTCATGCTCACGATCGGCGCGGGCTGCCGCGGTTCGCGGCTCGTTCCGACGGTCGCGAACGGGACACCGGCCTTCGCGCACTACAAGCCGGCGGAGTCCGGCGACGGGTTTGTGCCGTGGGCGCTCCAGATCATCGAGATCGAGGACGGCAAGATCTCGGCGCTGAACTGCTTCCTGGACACGGCGCGGTGGTTCCCGCTGTTCGATCTGCCGGAGACGTTGGCGGCGTAACGGAAGGTCGACAGGAAGGGGCGGGGCCCGCGAACAGGAACGGCCCCCGCCCCTTTCTGTCGACGCCCCCGCTTACGCCTCCGCTTACGCCTCCGGATCGAGCGAGCGCAGCAGCGTACGGAGCAGCCGGTCGAGGGTGGCCCCGTCTCGGCGGCTGATGGTCCGGTGCTGGTTGCGGCTCATGTCCCGCTGGTCACTGGGGTGTTGTCGGGTGCGGGTCAGAGCAACGCCGAGTGGGGTAGGCCGGTGGCGGAGGCTGTGGGCGTGGGGCCGCCCCCTTCGGCCGTCATTGTCGCGCTTCCGGGCCGGGTATCAAGGGCGCTCCTCCGTCGCGTCGGCTACGCCGATTCCGCTGCGCTCCACCCCTGACACCCAACCCTCCAGCGCAAGTGCAGGGAGTGGAGGGGGCGGCCGGGGGTGAGGGGGGCCCGGGGGACCGGTTGTTCTGCTGGTCGGTTCAGGGTCCGGCGGGCGAGTGGGCCCTGCGGGGCTGCGCGCTCTTTGCATGGGGCTGCCCGGCTCGTCTCGGCGGCCGACGGCCGCCTGTCGGCCGGCACTCATGCCCCGCTGATCACCGTTGCGTCGTGGTGCCCGGAAGGCGGGCGGCGCCTGCTGTCCGGTCGGGGCCCTCGGGCCGGTCCGCCGGGGGCCGGAGGTCTCCGGGCGAGGCCCGGGAGCAGGGAGTTTGACGTTAGAGCTACTTCCGGCACGTCAGACGGCTGCAACGTCACAGTCGCCGGGATCAAGCACCCCACCACCCGCCGATCTGTCCGATATAGGGTAGTTTGACGGGCGGTTGACGGTCCCTCCGGACGGCACATGTGTCCTGAGGTGCATTAGACGCCCTTCTGGAGGCAAAGACCGCCTCCAGGAGCCCACTTACCGCCACACACGCCCCACCAACCCCTCCCCCACCCAGAGTGACCAGCGGGGCACGAGTCTCAGCAAACAACGGACCGTTGGCCGCCGAGACGGGGCCGAGCCACCCCATTCCACTGCCGCGCAGCCCCGCAGGGCCCACCCGCCCGCCGGACCCTGAACCGAGCAGCAGCCCGGCCGGTCCCCCGGGCAACCCCCTCCCCCCGGCCGCCCCTCCCGCACCTGCACTTGCGCTGGAGGGCCGGGTGTCCAGGGTGGAGCGCAGCGGAATCGGCGCAGCCGACGCGACGGAGGAGCGCCCTTGAC
>NZ_JBFBEZ010000031.1:0-93398 GCF_040701725.1 Streptomyces sp. NPDC093109 | reverse complement strand
ACCGCGGACGTCTGGGAAGCCATCACCTCCGAGGGCGACCCCCAGAGCGAGGCCCGCGAAGCCGCCCCCGGCATCGAACGGGTATGGCTCGACGGCAAGCGCAAGGCGCTCCTCGACAAGAGCGTCCCGCAGATCGGCGCGCCGACCGCCTGGGGAGCCGGGTACGACGGCACGGGCGTGAAGATCGCCGTGCTGGACACCGGCGTCGACCAGACGCACCCGGACCTCAAGGGTGTCGAGATCGCGCAGAAGGACTTCTCGGGGTCCGGCAACACCGTCGACCACTTCGGTCACGGCACGCACGTCGCGTCGATCGCGGCGGGCTCCGGTGCGAAGTCGGGCGGGAAGTACAAGGGTGTCGCGCCCGGCGCGAAGATCATCGACGCCAAGGTCCTGGACGACGACGGGTTCGGTGACGACTCCGGCATCATCGCGGGCATGCAGTGGGCCGCCGACCAGGGTGCGCGCATAGCCAACCTGAGCCTCGGCGGCGAGGACACGGCGGACGTGGACCCGCTGGAGGCGGCGGTCGACAAGCTCTCCGCCGAGAAGAACATCCTCTTCGTCATCGCCGCCGGCAACGAGGGCCCGGACGCGGAGACCGTCGGTTCGCCCGGCAGCGCCGCCTCCGCGCTCACCGTCGGCGCGGTCGACCGCAAGGACAAGATCGCCGACTTCTCCAGCGTGGGCCCGACCGCCGACGGTTCGCTGAAGCCCGACATCACCGCCCCCGGCGTGGACATCGTCGCGGCGAAGGCGGCCAAGGGTGTCATCGGTGACCCGGCCGCCGACGGCTACGTATCGATGTCGGGTACGTCGATGGCGACCCCGCATGTCGCGGGTGCCGCCGCGATCCTGGCGCAGGAGCATCCGGACTGGACCGGTCAGCGCATCAAGCAGGCGCTCACCGCCTCCGCGAAGCCGTCGACCGGGCTGACCCCGTACCAGCAGGGGACCGGGCGCGCCGATCTGACGAAGGCGATCACGCAGAGCGTCGTCAGTGAGCAGACCTCGCTGAACTTCGGTACGCAGCAGTGGCCGCACACCACGGACAAGCCGGTCACCAAGACGGTCACGTACAGCAACACCGGTACGCAGGACGTCACCCTGGATCTGTCGCTGGAGACGGTCGGCCCGAAGGGCAAGGCGGCCCCGGCCGGCTTCTTCACCCTCGGCGCCCCGCAGGTCACCGTCCCGGCGGGCGGCACGGCGAGTGTCGACGTCACGTCGGACACCCGTGTGGGCACCCAGGACGGCGCCTTCGGCGGCGCGGTCGTCGCCAAGGCCACCGAGGGCGGCCAGAGCGTCCGTACGGCATTCGGCGCCATCCGCGAGGTCGAGTCGTACGACATCACCGTGAAGTTCATCGACACCAAGGGCAAGCCGTCCAAGTCGGCCGCCTCGATCTACGGTCACACCGGCAGGTTCTGGAAGGACGTGGAGGCCACCAAGAGCGACGGTGTCACCAAGATCCGGGTCCCGAAGGGCTCGTATCTGCTCGAAGCCGTGGTGGAGACCGGCAAGTCCGCGGACTACGCCTGGATGGTCCAGCCGAAGCTGGACGTGACCAAGAACGCGACGGTCACCTTCGACGCCCGCAAGGCGAAGCCGATCAGCATCACCGCGCCGGACTCCGCCAAGATCCTCGACTCGTACGCGAACCTTGAGCTCAACTCGGCGAACGGTGGCTACGGCAGCACCTGGATGCTGGACAACTTCAAGGGCTTCCGCGTCGGCCAGGTCGGCGCCTCGGTCCCCGCGAAGCTGTTCACCTCGCAGGTCGGCGGTACGTGGCAGAAGGGCAGCACCAGCTACAACCTGCTCTACAACCGGTCCGGTTCGCTCTACACCGGGTTCACGCACAAGACGGCCAAGAGTGAACTGGCCCTGGTGAACACCAAGATCGGCACCTCGGTCAAGAACCGCAGGGGCTTCGTCAACCCGCAGTGGATGTCACCCTCCGGGATGTTCGGGCTCGGCACGGTCACCAACCCGTTCGCCCTGCCCGCCACGGCGAAGAACTACGTCACCACGCCCAAGGGCTTCACGTGGGCCTTCGGCGCCGGTCAGCTCAACAGCCGCGGCTCGGAACTCGATGTGTTCCAGATGCCCTCGAAGCGCAAGAGCTACACGGCGAAGAAGACGTACACGGAGACGTTCAACGTCGGTGTGTTCGCCCCGCGGGTCGGCGCCGAGAGCGGTGTCCAGCGGTACGGCAACGAGATGCTCGCCTGCATCACCGAGTTCGCCGACGGCGCCGGTCACCTCGGTGTCTCGAACACGTCCAAGCAGCAGTCGGTGCTCACCGTCGACGGCAAGAAGGTCGTCAACGCGAAGAGCCCGCTCTGCCTGTACACCGGCGCGCTTCCCGCCAAGTCGGCCAAGTTCAAGGTGAGCACGGACGCGACCCGCTCCACCTCGGTCGCGGGCGTCACCACCCGCCTCGCCGCGTCCTGGACCTTCACCTCGAAGGCTCCCGCGGCCGGCAAGCTCGCGAACCTGCCGGTCTCCACGGTCGGCTTCGCCCCGAAGCTGAGCCTGGCGAGCACCGCGGCGGCGGGCAAGAAGCTCACGGTCCCGCTGACGATCCAGGGTCCGGCGGCGAAGAACTTCAAGTCGCTGGCCGTGCAGGTCTCCTACGACGGCGGCAAGAAGTGGTCCAAGGCCCCCGTCACCACGAAGAGCGGTAAGCGGAGCCTGTCCCTGAGCCACCCGAAGAAGGCCACCTCGGTCTCCCTCAAGGCGAAGCTCACCGACAAGAGCGGCAACGTCTACGACGTCACCATCGTGAAGGCGTACCTGCTCAAGTAAGCACGGCGGTACGGCAGTCGATCCACGCGCCCGGGGACACCAGCACCACGTCCCCGGGCGCACTGCCGTTCAGGAGAGGGACCGGCCTCTGTCCGGGGCCGACTCGGACACGGTGTGCTCCGCGGCCCACGACGCGAGGATGCGCAGTCCGTCGTGGGTCGCGGTGCCCACCTCGGCGGTCCAGATGATGAGCTGCTGATCGGGGTCGGTGCTCGCGGTGAGGGTGTCCCAGTCGAGGCTGAGGTCGCCCGCCACAGGATGGCGGAGCAGCTTGGTCCCCACGCTCAGGCTGGTGACATGGTGCGCGGCCCACCACTGGCGGAAGTGCGGGTCCTGCACCGACAGCTCGCCCACGAGCGCCGTCAGCCGGGGATCGTCGGGATACTTCGCCGCCTCCATACGCAGTTGCGCGGTACAGGTGCGGGCGACGGTCTCCCAGTCGCGGTACAGGGTCCGCATGGCGGGATCGGTGAAGAGCAGCCGGATGTAGTTGCGCTGCTTCTCCGGAATCCGGCCGAAATCGGCGACCAGCGCGGCGGCGAGCGCGTTCCACGCCAGAATGTCCAGACGGCGGCCCACCACCATGGCCGGAGTCGCGGTGAGGTCGTCCAGGAGCCGCTGCAAGGACGGCTGGACCCGCTGCCGCGTACGCCGCCGGGGCCGCGTCTGGTTCTTGCCGGCCAGACCGAAGAGATAGTCGTGCTGGTCGTCGTCCAGATGGAGCACCCGGGCGAGGGCGGTCAGAACGGGCGCGGACGCCTGGATACGTCCCTGCTCCAGCCGGGTGTAGTAGTCGGTGCTGATCGAGGCCAGCTGTGCCACCTCCTCCCGGCGCAGCCCCGGCACCCTGCGCGGGGCGCCGCTGCCGGGCAGCCCCACGGCGCGGGGGCTCAGCTCGGCCCGGCGGGCTCTGAGGAATTCCCCCAGCTCGTTGCGGTGTGCGTCGCGGGTCATGTGCCCCAGTCTCACACCGGACGCCCGCGCTGTGAGGGGGCGGGTTTCCTCCCAGGATGTTTCCATCCCAGGAGGGAAGTCTCCTCTTTCCGGTCGTGACCGGCGGTGCCAGGCTGGGTGACGCGGCCGACGGAGTACCCACCGGAAACCACCGGCACATCCGCACACGGAACCCGTCCGCCCCACCCGACCCCACGAAAGGTGCCGCATGCGCGCCACATTCATGTACGGTCCCGGCGATGTGCGCGTGGAGAACGCGCCCGACCCGGTCCTCCAGCAGCCCACCGACGCGATCGTGCGCATCGTGCGCGCGTGTGTCTGCGGCAGCGACCTGCACCCGTACCACAACATACCGGCCTCCGAACAGGGGACGCCGATGGGCCATGAGTTCCTCGGTGTGGTCGAGGAGCTGGGTTCCGAGGTCTCCGGGCTCCGGCGCGGCGACCTCGTCGTGGCACCGTTCGCCTACTCCGACAACACCTGTGCGTTCTGCCGCGAGGGCTTCCAGACCTCCTGCCGCCACGGCGGGTTCTGGGGGAACGGGGGCGTCGGCGGCGGCCAGGCCGAGGCGATCCGGGTGCCGCAGGCCCAGGGCACCCTCGTCAAGCTGCCGGTGGCCGAGGACTCCGCGCTGCTGCCGTCGCTGCTGACGCTCTCCGACGTGTACGGCACGGGCTACCACGCCGCGAAGATGGCCCGGGTGAACCCGCGCACCACCGTGACCGTGATCGGCGACGGCGCGGTCGGCCTGCTGGCGGTGCTCTCCGCCAAGCAGCTCGGCGCCGAGCGCATCATCCTCATGGGCCGCCACAAGGACCGTACCGACCTCGGCCGCGACTTCGGCGCCACCGACGTCGTCGCCGAGCGCGGCGAGGAGGGCATCGCGAAGGTCCGCGACCTGACGGGCGGCGACGGTACCCACACCGTGCTGGAGGCCGTCGGCTACATGAGCGCCTACGAGATGGCGGTCGGCGTGGTACGCCCCGGCGGTGTCATCAGCCGAGTCGGTGTCCCGCAGTACGAAGAGGCGCCGGTCGGCTTCGGCAGCCTGTTCGGCCCCAACATCACCCTCACCGGCGGGCCCGCCCCGGTGCGCGCGTACATCGACGAACTCATGCCGGACGTCCTGTCGGGCAAGGTCGAACCGGGCCGCGTCTTCGACCGCACGGTCGCCCTGGACGAGGTCGCCGACGGCTACCGCGCGATGGACGAACGCACGGCCCTGAAGGTCCTCGTACGCCCCTGACCCCCGAGGGGCGGAGCCGCCGAGTGCCCCGGCCGGGACACTCGGCGGCTCCGTGTGCCGTGGGAACCGGCCGAGGGGAGCGGCCCGAACGGAATGCCCTCATCCCTCATCGTGGTTCAGGGCCTGGACGACACGTGACGGGGACGGCCGGCCGAGAAGTCCGGTGCCCCCGAGCCCCGCGCGCGAAGAAGGTCGTTGACCAGGCCATACCGAACCTCCGGGCCGACGGGCGGACCCCTTGCGCCAGGTTTCCCTGTCCTTAGCCGACGAAGGCCCCGCCGCAGTCGAGGGGCCCGATCCGCCATGGCAGCATCGGCCTCCAGAGCCTCATGGACAACGGGAGCCGGCGTGCGACGATACCGTCCACTTCTTGTGGGCAGGAACGCCGAAACAGAGGAAGTGGCCGAGGCTCTGCGGTCCACCGGCGCCTCGGCGTACTCCCTGCTGGTCACCGGCGGGGCCGGAGCCGGTAAGACCGCGGTGGTCGAGCGGGCGCGGCGGGTGGTGGTCGACGAGGGCGTGAAGGTCCTGCGGCTCGGGTGGGAGGACGCCGAGGGCCAGGCCGGTACCGCGGTGCTCGCCGACGCCGTCTGCGGTGTACTCGCCAAGCTGAATGACGTCCGGATACCGGCGCGCGTCGCCGCGGTACGGCGCGTGCAGTCACGGACTTCCGACGGCGGTGGCGAGGTGGCTCTGCTGTCCGCCCTGGGCGAGGCGCTGGCGGACGCGGCCCATTACGTCCCCTTCGCACTGGTCCTCGACGATGTCCAGCGGCTGTCGGCACAGACGGCTGCCGCCCTGGGGCTGCTGCTGCGCGGCTTCCGGCCGGCGGGCGTGCCGGTGGTGATGGCAGGCCGGCCGACGGGCCCGGGGCACACCGGCGCGCGGCTGCCCGCGGCGGCCGACCGGGTGCTCGAACTGCCACCCCTGCCGCCGGCCGATGCCGGCGCGCTCATCGTGCAGCGGCTCGGCGGCCCCGCCGAACCGTTCCTGGTGACGGCGGTGCTGCGTTCACTGGGCCCTCTGGCGGGGAACCCGGCGGGCGTGCTGTCCGTCCTCGGCTCCCTGGAGGAGCGCGGCGCCCTGCTCGACATCGACGGCCAGGTGTGCCTGGCCGAGCCGGAGGGACGCCTGCGGCTCACCGCGGACGCCATGGAACTGGGGATCGGCCGGCCGGACGCGTCGCTGGACACCGACGCCGTCGTGACGGCAGCCGCGATCGCCCGGCTGGTCGACGCCGCCGAACTGAGACTTGACGACCTGCACCGCCTGGAGCTGCCGGGCGGGACGCCCGAGGCCTTCGGCCGTACGGTGGACCGGTTGGTCAGGGACGGGGTGCTGACCGTCGACCGGGAGGGCCGGATGGCGTTCGCCGTCCCGGCGTTCGCGGCGGCGCTGCGGACGCTGTCCCCGCAGGGCGACGTGCGGTCGCTGCACGCCCGGGTCATCACCACGGTGACCGATCGCCTCGGCGCCGCCGCCGCGGGCGCCAGTTACCCGCGACTGGCCGACCATGTGGCGGCGGCGGGCTCCATGGTGGACGACGCGCTCACGGTGCCGCTGCTGCTGGCCGCGGCCGGCAGCGGACGGGCCGACCCGCCCCGGGCGGTCCGGGGCCACCTCGCCGTCCTGCGACGCCTGCCGCGGGACGACAGCAGAACACCGGGCCTGCTGCGGGAGTCCGCCGACGTGAGCCTGCGGTGCGCCGACCACACCGGCGTACTCGCGCTCGGCGAGCCGCTGCTCGCCTGCCTCGAAAGGCCGCGTGGCGAGGACCGGGAAGGTCTGGAATGGGTCACCCGGGCGTACGCGCTGTCGGCCCTGCACGAGCACCGGTCCCTGTACGCGGAAGACGCCGACCCCCGGTACCGCAAGGCGCTGGAGCGGATACCCGACGCCGCCGAACTGGCGGCGCTCGGTGGGCTGTACGGGATCGGACTGACAACAACGACGCCGTCCCGGCGGGGGTCCGGCAGCGATCGTCTCCCGGCTGCCGGGCGGACGTCCGGCTCAGGACCGGTTCCTTCGCCCGCGGAAGTGCGGCTGCTGGCCGCGGCCGCGGGCAGCGGCGCCGAGTTCGCGCGCGCCCGGCGGAGCCTGCCGGAGGATGCTCTCGGCCAGGCGGCACTGGACCGGGTGCGGACCGCCGCCGGGTACGGGGACCTGGCGGGGGCCTTCGAGGCTGTGCTCGGTGAGCGGTACGTCGCGGAGGGAGACAGCATCGCCGTCCGGTACCGGGCGATGGTGCGCGACTACCTGGCGGGGAACTGGGACAGCGCCCTGTCAGGGGCCCGCCGGATCGAGGCGCGGGGCCGGATCGAGGGCATGACCGACACGGGACAGCTGGCCCGGGCGCTGGCAGCCGAGATCCATACGTCGCGCGGGGAGGCGGGGCGTGTCCGCAAGTGGCTGGACCTGATCCCCGACTCCGTCGTCCATCCGCTGGTGGCCCGGGTACGGCTGAGTGACCGTTACTGGTCGTGGCGGACGGACGAGGCGTTCGAAGCGGCATGGTGCGATGTGCGGAGGGCGCGCGAGAGCGGAGTACTCGCGGGCATCGAGGGGGTGCTGCAGCGGATCCTGTGGTTCGGGGTCCGGGAGAACATGCCGGCGGTGACGCGACGGGCACTGGAGGAACTGGAGGCACTGCACGAGGAGGTGGCCTCGCCCATGACGCACGAGGCGGTACTCCTCGCACGCTGCCTTGTGCACAGGGACACGGACAGCACGCTGGTCGTGCACCGATTGGTGCGGCAGCAGGGCGATCTGCCCCTGAGGATCACCTGCTGCCTGTACCTGGCGGAGATCAGCGACGACCCCCAGCCGTGGCTGGCCGAGTCGACGCGGATCCTGCACTCGCTGGGCGTCGGGCGGTCCCTCGGCAGACTGCTCAGCCCGGCGGCGAGAGAGCGCAACGGCTCGATGCCCAGGCACCGTGCGGCCCGGGAACGGCTGAGCGAGCAGGACCTGCGGCTGATCGAAAGGGTCAGCGCCGGGTCCACCAACCGGCAGATCGCGGCCGGGCTGGCCTGGAGCGAGAAGACCGTGGAGCAGCGGCTGACCCAGCTGTTCCAGCGGACCGGGTGCCGCTCCCGGACGGAGCTGGCCACCGCCTGGCTGGACGGCAGACTGGCCGAACTGGGGCTGGTGCCGGACACCGGGGCGGACGGCGGCAGCGGGGACGCAGTGGCACTCGGGCCCGGCAGGGGCTGACCAGGGCTCCGTCCCCGCGACCCCTGGCCAACGCCGGGGGCGGCCCGCCCCGGCGGGGGGACGAAGTCCGTTACCCGTGAGAAACCAGCGGCGAAACGCCACCGCTCTCCCGAATATCGTTCCCGCTCGCGCCAGGAGAGCGACGGAGTCCTGAATCCGTGATCATGTCCTCGATCGCCCGGGTATGTGGCCTGACTCCGCCGGAGATCGCCAGCAGCGTTTGAGAGAACGCACCGGGAGAGCAGGCTGAATACCGCAGGATGCCATGGACTCCGTGCGTTATCGCGGCCGATGCGTTGACATTCCATGCGCTTTCCACGATGAGCAGGAATCTCATGATGGATGCGTTGGACAGTTTTCTCAGAATTTCCAGGGTGGATATTTCCACGGTCTCCACGGACACTACGAAGACATCGTTCTCGCCGATGCTGTCGCCGTCGACTTCGTACAGTGAGCTGTCTTTCCGTATGTATTCGATCAGGCCGGCGTGAGTGATGGGGTCGGAGGCGTGAATCGCCACCCCGACCCTCCTTCCGGGCGAATCCATGAAAACAATTTCCCCTTCGAGGTGTCTGCGAGGCCCCTGCAAGGGGTTTCTGCTCCGCTCGGGAACATCCTCGGATCCACCGTACGGTGGAGCTGGGCCGGCGGGCGCCGCCGTTGTATGAACAGGCTGACGAGTTTGGCCTTACGGGCACATATTTATCCGCGGGCCTTATCGGGCGCGACGGATCGCCTTCGTGTGCCGACCGCGCCTTCCCGGGCCTTCCGGCGGGCGGTCGGACCATTCGTGCCAGGTTTCCCTGTCCTTAGCCGGCGAAGGGACCGTCGCAGCCCAGGGGCCCGATCCGCCGTGGCAGCATCGGCCTCCAGGACCTCACCAACCACAGATCCTGCCGGGGAGGGCGAATGTCTGAGCGGTTCCCCAGAGACACCGCCCGGGTGACGATTCACGCGCCCGACCATATTATCCGCGCCGGACTGGTCAGCTACCTTCAACGCGACCTCCGTGTCCGCGAAGTTCCCTTGGAGAAGATTCAGGAAGCCGATGTCGTCGTGGTCGCCGTGGACGTCGTCGATGCCTCTGCTCTGGACCTGCTGCGCAGCCTGAGCGGCACCCTTGACACACGCTTTGTGATGGTGACGGGAAAACAGTGGCAGGCCGACATCACGGCAGCGGTCGACTGCGGAGTCCGGGCTGTGCTGTGGCGCGACGACTTCAGTGTGACCGTCTTTATCCGCACCCTGCTCGCCATCGCGGACGGTGGCGGGAGTTTTCCTCCCGCCCTCCAGGACACCCTCATGGAACAGGCCCTCGCCCCAAGGGGCCCGGCCGCGTCCGTGAGTGACCGAGAAGTGGACGTTCTGCGCTTGGTCGCGGAAGGCAGAGAACTCGCCGAGATCGCGGCCAAACTCTCCTGCTCGGAACGTACCGTCAAATACACCCTCCACGGTCTGATGAAGCGCCTGCGGCTACGCAATCGGGCCCACGCCGTCTCCCACGCCATACGGAACGGAATTATTTGACGTTCACGCCGACGGCCCTCGGCAGGAGGAAATCCCGGACGTGGGCCGCGACAAGGGGGAGGGGAAGCCCGGATCCCCGGAGCACGGCGTCGTGGAAGCCGGCGAGGCTGAAGCCGTCTCCGAGCGTCACGCGGAGTTCCTCGCGAAGCTCGTACAGGAAGTCGTCGCCGAGCTTGTAGGCCAGAGCCTGCGCGGGGATGTCGCAGGAGTAACGGAGGGTCTCGGAGTCGATCTCCGCCGTGTCCATGAAGGCGTTCTCCCTCATGTACGCGCGGGCCTGCTCCAGGGTCCAGCCGTGGGCGTTCATGCCGGTGTCCACGACGAGGCGGGAGGTGAGGAAGGCTTCCATGACGAGCCGTCCGAAGCGCTCTTCCGGCTCCCGGTACATGCCGATCTCGCCGGCGAAACGAGCCGCGTACTCGGCCCACCCCTCGTCGAACGCGTTGACCGGCGCGTGACGTCGGATGGGGTGGAACTCCGTGGCCTCGCGTTGTGTGGCCATCTGGAAGTGGTGGCCCGGCACCAGCTCGTGATAGGTGAGGGTGGCCACCATGGGCAGGGCGGCCCGGGAGAGGTTCGCCGCGTTGAAGAGGTAGAGCCCGCGGTCGCGATCCGGCTGCGGCGGAGAGTAGTAGCCGAACGTCATCGTGCCCGCCGAGGCCGCGGGCAGTGGCACCACGCCGTAACTCGCGCGTGGCCGCGAGCCGAAGTAGGTGTCCACCTCGGGGGCGAAGCGATCGATGTAGCGGTCGAAGAAGACCGTGATCTCTTCCGGCGTCGTCGCTCGCCAGGCGGGGTCGTCCGCGAGGTGCGCGAGGTATTCGAGCGGGGTTCCTTCGAAGCCCGCCCGAGCGACGAGCGCTCGCATGTCCTCACGGATACGAGCCATCCTCGCGTGCCCGCGATCGTGCACTTCGTCGGGCGACAGATCCAGCGTGGTGTGGATCCTGACGAGCTCCGCGTAGACCTCTGCTCCACCCGGGTAGTGGGCCATCCCGACGACGTCCGGAGCGCGATCCGCGTACGCGGTGCTCTCGAGGATCCGAACCAGCTCGTCGAAGGCGGGATCGACCTCCGCTGCGATGCGCGTCTCGACGAGGCCGAGGTGGGAGGGGTCGGGAGACCGCTCGGCCACCGCTCGCAAGACACCGCGGGCCACGCCCTTGAGACCGCGGACAAGCGGTGCCGCCCGTGTGAGCTGCGCGGCGGGCATGATGATTCCGCGGTCCGCCTGCCCCGCGGTGCGCTCGCCGAGCTGACGCACCAACCGCCCGTACTCGTCGATGAGTACGAGGTAGCGGTCGAGCGTGACCTCGTTCCCGATCGTCACTTTCTCGAGCGCCTCGTGCACGGTGTTGAGCAGGAAGCCGCCGGAGTAGGCGGCCGGTGCGAACATGCTGAAGAACCCGACCCCCATCGGGTCGAAGACGAGCCAGTACCAGTCCTCTTCGCGCGCCCATCGCGCGGCCATGGTGCGCGATGCCGCGAGTGTGATCGCGAGGTCCCCCGGCAGGAGGTCCGTGTCCACCCGCGCGATGCGGGCGAGGATCTCGCTGCCGGCACGCGTTCTGCGCGAGACCGCGTCGAGCCCGACATCCGGGAGCCGGTCGACGGTCCGCCCCAGCTCACGCGAGGCGTAGGGCGTCTGGGAGACGACGCGCCAGGTCGCGTCGAGGATCGCTCGGGCGGCCGACACAGCGGCGTCCACCGCGGAGTTCGACGTTTCCCCGTGGTCCGGCATCAGAATCCTCCCGCCGATCCCTCGCGGCGCGGCCCCGAGCCCGCGTGGAGCACGTCCGACTCGCGCCAGGCGCTCTGGTAACTGCCCATGTGGTAGTCGTACGCGGGCAGGGGGTTCACGAGGACCCCCAGCTTCGCGAGACCGTCGACGTACTCCCGGCCGACGCGGCTCTCGACGGAGAGGACGTAGTCGTCCGTGAGCGGGAGCATGCGCGGCAGCTCTTCGGCAACGTGTGGACTGTGCCCGTAGAGCACGACGTTCGCCAAGACCTGGGGCACCGTGCAATGGACGTTTCCGGGACTCCCCAGCGAGGCCACGAGCTCGCCCGCCCGTCGGATCATGGTGTTGCTCAGCACGGCCCGCATTCGGCCGCCGCCGGTGAGCCAGCCCGAGATCGGCGACGCGAGGGACGTGATCTGGTGGCTGCCGACCATCGGGACGCCGCCCACCACTTCGCCCGGGATGCCACCGCCCTGGAGTGTGTTCATGAGCTGTACCCAGTTGCCCCGCGGGTCGACCGCCGTCAGCTCACAGCTGCCGGCCGGCTGCTTCGACGCACCGCCGGCCGCGGACAGGGCATGGCTGCCGAAGTTCAGTTCGACGTGCGACGTCAGGTCGATCCTGGGAAGGCTCTTGCGCAGCTTCTTCGCCAGGAACCCGTGAAAGTCCGGGTCCAGGAGGATCGGGCTGGGGTCCTCGAAGTCCGCGGGATCGTTGATGAAGCCGGTCTCGTGGTGTGCGAGACGGAGAGCATGCGCCATGAAGTAGCCCGCTTCCGGCGACTGGGTGAAATGCCCCATGGACGGTACGTCCAGAGCGTCGAGGACACCGATGACGATGGCGCAGAAGACGGCCTGCCGGTCCGGGGCGGAGAGCTGGGAGATCTCGTAGTCGCCGACGTGCCAGCTCGCCGGTGCGGACCAGCGCGGCGTCGTCACCAGGTCGTCGGGCGTGATCCGCCACCCGAGCTGTTTCGCGCGCGCCACGAACTGTCCGGCCCATCCTCCGGTGATGAAGTGGTCGGGGCCCTCGGAGGCGAGGGCGGACATCGTGTCCGCGAGCGCCGGGCTCGCCCACACCTCGCCGACCTGGGGAAGGTGGCCGCGCGGTGTGAAATGCTCCCGCCCCGACGGGGTGTAGAGGAAGAAGTCGACGGTCTGGGCCAGGACGAGATGTTCGAACGAGGTGACCTCGTGCCCGTCCCGCGCCGCCCTCACGGCGGGTGCGACGAGGTCGCTCCAGCTCATGGTGCCGAACTTCTCGTGGATCGCCTTCATCGCGGGCATGAAGCCCGGGACGACCGACATCGGGCCCCTCGTGCCGGCCGGCGCGTACAGGCCCTTGCCGCCGGGGACCGGGTGGTGGGGGGAGAGACCCGGAACGATCCGGCCCATCGAGTTGAGTTCCGTGATCTCGCCGGTGGCCGCCGAGTGGAACAGGCCGGTGACAGAACCCGCGTGGTTGGTCATGTCCTGCTGGACGACGGCCTGCACGACGCATCCCGCGACGACGGCGTCGGCGGCGCTCCCGCCCGCGTACATGACCTCCAGCATGGTCTCGGTGACCGTGGGGTGCTGGCTGGAGGCGACCGCGCGGCCGGCGCTCACGTAGCCCTTCGCGCCGACGCGGCCGCTCCCCTCCGCCACAGTGAACGGGCTCGCATTCCGGCCCATGGCGTGTGCCTCCCGTATCGACGGTGTCTTACGGGGAACGTACGCAGGGCGAGCGTTCGAGGCATCAGCGGGCGGTCGGAGACGTCGACGCTCGTTTTCGACATCTGTAGGGGCGCGCCTACTTGTCCTGTGTCTCCAGGTCCACGAGTCGCGCGATCTTGAGCCCGAGATGCGCGATGAGCCGGTCGTCGCCGTTGGAGAGGTCGAGACCGGTCAGCTCCTGAATGCGGCGCAGACGGTAGTAGAGGCTCGTGCGGTGGGCGAAGAGGCGTTCGGAAGCGGCTTTCACATCACCCGCGCTGTCCAGGAACGTCTCCAGGGTCTGGATGAGCGAATCGGAACGAGAGCCCTGCTCCATGAGCACACGCAGGCCGGGATGGAGCATCGAACGCAACGCGCTCTCGGACACCTGGCCGAGCAGTTCATAGACGCCGAGACGCTCGACCGGAGTGACCGGGCCGAGCGTCCGCACCCGCCGGCAGATACGGATGGTGCGCAGCGCCTCGTCGTACGAGGACGCGGCCTCCGCGAGGTCGCCGCGCGACCGCCCTATCCCCACCCAGCACTCGTCGGTATCCGATGCGGCACATACGGCATCGCGCAAGGAGCCCCCCAGCGCGATGAGGTCCTCGCGTGCCGAAGGACCCAGCGGTTCGGCGGTGATCAGGATCGCTTGGTTGCGCCGTTCGAAGGTGAGCACGCTCTGCGGCGCCCGTCTGCTCCGGACCGCCGCGAGCCCCGAGGCGAGGGCGAGCTGGTCCCCGTCGGTCGCATGCCCGCCGGGACGGTCGATCTCGGCGACGAGCACGGCACAGGAGCCCCTGGTGAACAGTCTCTCTTCGATGATCTCGGCGGCGGCCGCCGCGCGCCGGGTGCCGTCGCCGTCGAAGAGCTGCTCGATCAGCGCGTGCTCGCGGTCGCGGTCGAGCCCGGCCTGGAGATAGTCGCGGTGCATGATGAGCGCGGCATCGGCGGCGGCCCCGCGCGCGGCATCGTGATGCTCTCCCTCCACGGGGCCCTCGGACGTCAGAAGCCAGACGAAGCCGAGGAGCGCGCCCTGGTGGACGATGGGGTGACCGATCCTGCCGTCGTCCAGGCCGAGGTCCTCGCGGGGCGTGACGATGAAGAGGCCGGTGGCGGCGTCGCGGCACGTATAGACATGTTCGACGACCACTTTCGGCACCGCCCGGCGGAGGACCGACTCGGAGCGGACCCGGTCCACCTTGCCCTGGTGGGAGCTGTGGGCGAGCAGCCGAAGACGAGCATCGTCGATGGCCGCCGATCGCCCCAGCCGCTCGGCAAGGCTCTCCGCGATGCGCTGAAGGGAATTGGTCACTTTCCGATGCTAGTGCCGCGCGATTTCCGCCGCGTGAGGCGTCGTCACCCCGGTCCCACCGAGCGGCTCGCCGCGAAGCTTCGACAGCTGTCTCAACGGGGGCCGGGCTTTTGCGTCAGATGCACGGCGCGAGGCACGTGACCGCGTGGTTCATTGGCAGGGCGATGCCCACGAGGCGTCGACCGAACCGGAGATGCCGACACGCGCGATGTCCCACGGTAACAGGAACTCAACACCCGAGAAACCAGCGGCGGTACCTCTCCCGGGGAACGGCTCATGAACGAAAGGACACAGCCATCAACGCCACGACCGCACCGCGAAGACAGAACCGCCCTCGCCCGCGCAGGGCTTCACGCGCGCGTTTCACGCTGACTCCGATCCTCACCGCCACCGTCACCGCCGTCGCGCTCACCGCCTGCAGTCCCTCCGACGCGGGTGACAGGCCCAGGGGCACGGGCGCCACGAACTTCGGGATCACCCTCGGCGCCTCGCCCAACTCCCTCGATGTGACACGGCACTTCGACACCAATGCCATGGCCGTCATGTCGTTGTTCACGGAACCCGTCGAGCGGCTCAGTGGCGACGGAACGCTGACGCCGAACCTCGCCGTAAAGGTCACGGAGCCCGATGACGTCACCATCGTCTACACGCTCAGGGAGGGAGTGCGGTTCAGCGACGGCACGCCGCTGACGGCGGAGGACGTCGTGTGGACGATCAATCACGTCAGCGACGCCGACGCGGGTGCCGCGACGTCCTCGCTGGTCTCGAGTGTCGCCGGCGCCGAAGCGACGGGTGAGTTCGAGGTGACGGTGACCCTCGACCGCCCGGATCCGACCGCCCGGCAGTCGCTGGCTCTCGTCGCGCTCGTCCAGGAGTCGCGCTTCGCCGAGGAGAACAGCGCGGAGCTCGGACAGCCCACCGCCGTTCCCGTCGGCACGGGGCCGTACCGCGTGATATCGAGCTCCGCCGAGTCCGTCCGGCTCGAGCGCAACAAGAACTACTGGGGCGAAGCCCCTGTGCCCGACACCGTCACGATCAGCTTCCTCGGATCCGACGACACCGCGCAGCGCGCGATGCGATCCGGCTCGCTCAACGGGGCGCTCGTCGCCAACCCCGTCACCCTGCGGCAGTTCGAGAGCATCCCCGGAGCGACGGTGTTCTCCCGGCCCGCGCTGCAGGCGGAGTACTTCTCGCTCGACACGACGAAGGCTCCCTTCGACGACATCCACGTCCGCAGGGCCATCGCGCACGCGATCGATCGCGAGGGCGTGATGCACGCGGCGTACGGGGCGAATGCCGGCCTGCTCCGGGGTCTGGTGCCTCCAGGGACGCTGACGCCCATCGCGCCGCGGGCCGAGGTCGACGCGCTCCTCGACGAACTGACCCCGATTCCATTCGACTTGGACGCCGCGGCCGACGAGATCGCGCGGTCGCGGCATGTCGGCGGGTTCGAGATGGAAATCGCGGTCATGCCCGACACCTGGATGGAGCTCGCCGCCCTCAATCTGCGGGAGAACCTCGCATCGCTCGGTGTCACGGTGAAGGTCAGGCCGGTGTCGTCGCAGGAATGGGTGCAGATGGTCTTCGGCCACAGGACGACGGCCATGTTCCCGATGTCCTTCGGGGCGGCCGTACCCGATCCGGGGCTTCTCCGGCGGGTCGTGAGTGAGGAGTCCCGCACGCGGGCGGGCGGGTACAACTTCGCGAACTGGGCCCCGGAAGATCTGCAGCCACCGGCGGCGACCCTCGTGGACAGCCGTGATGACGCCGAGCGGTTCGCGGCGGCCAGGACCATCCTGCTGCGCATCGCGGAAGAGGTTCCGTACATCCCGATGTACCAGCCGCAGTTCCTGATCGTTCTCGGCGAGGGCTTCTCGTTCAGCGAGGCCCCTACGGCGATCGACATGGCAAGCGGCATCTGGATGCGGCGACTGCTCGCCGAATAGGCCAGGGAGGCCGGACTCACGTGCTCATCTTCCTGCTGAAGAGGATCGCGTCGATCCTCGGGGTACTGCTCCTCGTGAGCTTCCTCATCTTCGGGCTGCTCGCGCTGAGCCCCGGGTCGATCGTGTCGACCCTCATCGGGACGCGACCGGCGACGCCCGAGCTCGTCGCCGCTCTCGAGGAGCGGTACCACGTCAACGATCCGTTCCTGGTGCAGTACTGGCACTGGCTGACGAACGCCCTGGGGGGCGACCTGGGCGACTCGGTGCGCACGGGCGAATCCGTGCTGACTCTCATCTCGTCCCGGCTGCCGCTGACACTGCAACTCGCCGCGTACGCACTCGTCCTCGTCGTCGCCGCCGGCATCCCGCTGGGCATGCTCGCGGGCATGCGACGCGGTCGCGCGGCGGACCGGATCACGAGTACGGCGGCGATCGTGGCCATGAGCGCACCCGCCTTCGCCGTCGCCATCCTGCTGATCTGGGTGTTCGGTGTCCGGCTCAACTGGCTGCCGGTGTACGGGCCGGGCGAAGGGTTCTTCGGGCGCGTACGGCACCTCACCCTGCCCGCCGTGTCGATGGCGGTGTCGATGTCGGCGCTCCTCCTGAGACAGACGAGAGCGGCCACGATGCACGTGATGGATCAGGACTACGTCACGTTCGCGAGGGCTCGGGGAGTGGCGCGCGGGAAGGTCCTCACACGCTACGCCCTGCGCAACTCGGCGCTGCCGATCGTCACGGCCAGTGGGGTCGTTCTCATCGTCGCCCTGTCGGGAACCGTACTCGTGGAGCGGGTCTTCGCGCTTCAGGGTGTGGGCACGCTCATGGTCGACTCCGTCAACTACAACGACATTCCGGTGGTCCAGGGACTCACTCTCCTGGTGGCCCTCCTCATCGTCGCCGTCAACCAACTCGTCGACCTGCTGACCCTGGTCATCGATCCGCGAACGAGAGGCCGGTCATGACCCTCACTCCTCCCGCGACCGCACGCGGACGAGAGCCGGGGCGGCGGATGCGCGGGATGCCGCGCGGCGCGCCGGTCCACGGGATCGCGGTCACCGTTCTTGTGCTCGTCGCGGTATGCGCGATCTTCGGCGAGACGATCGCCCCGCACGACCCGATGGCTCAGAACCCCCTCACCGGTGTCGCGCCGCCGGGCGACGGCCACCTCCTGGGAACGGACGTGCTCGGGCGCGATGTCCTCTCCCTCCTCGTCGCGGGTGCGAGGTGGGCGATCCTCGGGCCTCTCGTCGTCGCGGTCGGGTGCGGGCTCATCGGCGGTGTCCTGGGGATGCTCGGCGCCTACTACGGCGGAGTGCTCGATTCCGCGATCAACCGTTTCGCCGATCTCATCTACGCGCTGCCCTCCGTCATCGTCGCGATCGTCGTGGTCGGTGTGATCGGCGGCGGCTACTGGACGGTGGCGATCGTGCTCACCTTCCTCTCCATCGCGTACCAGATACGCATCATCCGCAGTGTGACGCTGGCGCAGGTGACACTGCCGTACATCGAGGCGGCGAGAACGTCGGGACTGTCGAATCCACGCACGATGCTGGCCCACGTGCTGCCGAACATCGTGCCGACCGTCGTGGCGACATTCCTCCTGGACATCGTCACAGCGATGGTCGGATACGCCGCGCTGGCCTTCCTCGGCATCGGTGTCCCTCCCGGGACGCCGAACTGGGGATCCATGATCGCGTCCGGCCAGACCTACCTCTTCATCAACCCATGGCTCTCCGCCGCACCGGCGATCGCACTCATCTGTACGGCTACCTGCGCGACCCTCCTCGGTGACCGGCTTCACGAGGCGGCGGGACGGAAGGGAACGGTTCGATGACCACGCTCCGTACACGAGAAGGCATTCCGGACGACGCACGGCTGTTGTCGGTGTCCGGGCTGACCGTCCGGGCCCCGGACGGACGCACGCTCGTGAGCGACGTCTCGTTCGAGCTTCGCGCAGGCGAGACGATCGGCATCGTGGGGGAGTCGGGCAGCGGGAAGTCGCTCACGGCCCGGGCGGTCACGGGGCTGCTTCCTCGTGGCATCCGGGCGGAGGGAGAGGTGACCCTCGGCGGGCGCTCCGTGCTGAGCGCGCCGGAGCCGGTCCTGCGCAGGATGCGCGGCCGGAAGATGAGCCTCCTCATGCAGGATCCGTTCACGATGCTCAACCCCGTGCAGACCGCCGCGACCCACATCGTGGAGTCGTTGCGCGATCCCGCGGCGCATCGCGGCGGGATGAGGGCCGAGATCGAGCGTCGCCTCGCCGAGGTCGGTCTCGCCGCCGACGTGGCGGCACGCTGTCCCTTCCAGCTCTCGGGAGGAATGCGGCAGCGACTCGCGATGGCGTGCGCTCTGGCCGGTGACCCCGAACTCCTCATCGCCGACGAGCCGACGACGGCGCTCGATGTCACGACGCAGAGCGAGGTGCTCGCCCTTCTCGGGAAGATCACGCGGCAGCGCGGGATGGCGCTCGTGCTCATCACCCACGACCTCGGTGTCGCGTTCTCGGTCTGCGATCGCGTCCACGTGATGTACGCCGGGTCACTCGTCGAGGAAGGGCCCGCGCGCGACCTCGCCGGGACCGCCGGACATCCCTACACCGTACGCCTGAGACTCGCGGAGCCGCCGTTCGACCACTTCGCGGCGCGGTTGAGCGCCATCCCGGGGCGCGTTCCGTCGGCCGACGCCGTAGCGACACAGTGCGCCTTCGCCGCGCGGTGCTCGTGGGCGACCGATGTCTGCCGCGACGCGCGTCCGCCGCTCCGCCGGATCGGTCCCGCCCGAAGCAGCGCGTGCGTGCGGATCGACGACATCCGTGACACCCTCCAGCGCGAGATCGGGAAGGGATCGCAGGCGAGCCCGCGACCAGTGGCCGGCGCGGCCTCTTCCCTCCTCACCGTCGACGGTGTGCGCAAGTCGTACACGAACTCGCCCGTCATCGGGAAGCGGCGGACGGTCGCCGCACTGCGGGGTGTGTCCTTCGAGCTGGGCGCCGGCGAGTCGCTCGGGCTCGTCGGCGAAACGGGATCAGGGAAGAGCACGATCGCCCGGATCCTGCTCGGCCTGGCCACCGCCGACGCGGGACGGATCACGCTGGGCGATCTCGATCTGGCGTCCTATCGCGCTCTGCGCCCCCGCGAGCGTCGCGAGGCACGCAGGAGAGTGCAGATGGTCTTCCAGGACCCCTACGCGTCGCTCAACCCGGCGCGCACCGTCGGCGGCGTCCTGAGCGAGGTCCTGCGCGTCGCCGGGCGTGACGAGCGCGCGGACGGCGTGGCGGAGCTTCTGACGCAGGTCGGGCTTCCTGCCGAGTACGCGACTCGGCTCCCGTCGGATCTGTCGGGCGGTGAACGGCAGCGCGTGGCGATCGCGCGAGCGCTGGCACGTCAGCCGGAACTGCTGATCTGCGACGAGCCCGTGGCGGCACTGGACGTCTCCGCGCAGGCTCAGGTGCTGTCCCTGCTCAGGGAGCTCCGTGGCCGGCACCGGATGGCGATCCTCTTCATCACCCACGATCTCGCCGTGGTCAGACAGATGGCCGAGAGGCTCATCGTCCTGCGTCACGGAGAGATCGTCGAGGCGGGCTCCGTCGATGAAGTCCTCGGGAGACCGCGGCATCCCTACACCCGCACGCTCGTCGCCGCGGTCCGGGAGACTCGTGGCGACCCGGATGCCACGCCGCGCGGCTGAGCGCCGGCCACCGGGCGCTCGGCCGGGTCACGCCGGCATGTGCCGGCCGAACCACAGGGTGACGCGGGTGAGGAAGTCGGCCATGGCCGAGTAGCTCCGGATGCCGTGCCCCTCCTCGGGATAGATCACGAGGGAGGACTCGACGCCGTGAGCCGTGAGCGCCTGATGGAACTCACGCGCCTGAGCGGCGGGCGTGCACCGGTCGAGCGCGCCGGCGACGTTCAGGCACGGCGTCCGTACCGCGCTCGCCCGGAGTACGGGGCTGCGCGTGTGGGCCATCGTCCCCGGTGTCTCGGGATCCGCCTTCAGGAACGCCTTGCCCCAGCCGGCGACATTGCTCGTGAACGACTGGCTGTACCAATCGGTCACGGGCGAGACAGGAACGGCCGCGGCGAAGCGCTGATCCTGAGTGACCAGCCACGAGGACATGAATCCGCCGTAGCTTCCGCCGATCAGTCCGACACGAGCGGGATCGACGAGACCGCGGCCGACGAGGTCGTCGATGCCCGAGAGGATGTCGGCGGTGTCCCGGCCGCCCATGTCTCCTACGACCCGGCCGGCGAAGTCCTGGCCGCGTCCCCCGCTTCCGCGCGGGTTCGGGCTCAGCACCGCGTAGCCCCGCGAGACCAGCAGCGGAACCCACGGGTACCGCATCGACCACGAGTCCTGGAAGGCCCACACCGGGCCGCCGTGGATGTTGACGACGAGCGGGAACGGCCCGTCGCCCTCCGGTACGGCGAGCACTCCTTCGACGCGCAGTCCGTCGGGCGCCTCCCAGGAGACGGCAGCCGACGAGCCGCAGACCGACAGCAGATAGTCCGTTCCGTCGTGCCGGACGGAAGCGAGGACCTCCGCCGAGGTCCCCGAGACCCTGACGAGCTGATGCGGAAGCCGGTAGGCGTCCTCGACGACGAGCGCCACGCCCGACGACGTGAACGCGGCGTCCGGGTAACGGTAGCCCGAGGAGCGGGAGGTGGACCGAAGCTCGGTCACGGCGCCGGTCTTCGCGTCGTAGCGCGCCAGTACGGAGTCGAGCCCCCGCTGTCCGGCGTATCCAAGACGGTGGGGAGAGAACCATCGGGCGGCTGTGACATCCGTCCCCGCCGTGTCGACGGCCGATCGCGCGCCGGACGCGAGATCGATGACGATCAGGTCGCCGGCCATCACCTGGCGGTCGCTGCACACGCCCTCCACGACGCTCGCGTACCGGCCGTCCGGAGAAGCGGCGGGAAGCGCCAACTGGACCTGGCTCAGCAGCAGATCGCGATGTGACCTGTCCGAGGGATCGATGATCGCGAGTGTGGAGTCGTACCACGAGTCCTCGCTCGGAGAACCGCTGGTGATGGCGAGAAGGCGATCCGGACCGCACCAGCTCGCCTCCCAGCAGTTCACCCCCTCGGGTGAGGCCGGAGAGAGCGTGCCGGTGGTGACGTCGTAGATCCACAGGGTGCGCCAGGCGGACTCGGGAACACCGCTCTCCACCGTCGGGTGCCACGTCGGCAGGCCGGGACCGGTCCTCGCGGTCGTGCCGGACCCCTGGCCGCCCGAGAGATCCGCTCCGTTGCCCGCCACACCGATGAGCACACGGTCACCCGCGGGCGACCAGTGCAGGTACTCGACGGTCCCGTCGACGCGCGGGGCGGCTTCGGCTCGCGGGGCGGCCTCGGCCGGCGCCACGGCTTCGGCGTCGGCCTCGGCTTCGGCGGGAGAGCTCAGATGGAGCTGGAACCCTTCCTCGCCGTGCGGGGCACGCAGGAACGCGAACCGTGTGCCGTCCGGCGCGAACCGCCCGCCCCGTGACGCGCCGTCCGACGGTGCCGCGGGAACGAGCGCCCCCTTCCGGACGGTGAACAGCCGGGGGACCGGCACGCCCTGGAGCCGGTCCAGCACCGACCCCGTGACGAGCACCTGTGAGCCGTCCGCGGACACCTCGGGCTCCGAGAGGGCGTGCGGCCGTCCGAAGGCCGGCGCGTGCCAGCGCAGCAGATGGTCTTCGACCGCGGCGAACTCATCGAGCCCACGAACGTCGTGCACGGTTCTCTCCTTCTGGCCGGTCTCCGCCGAAACTATCGCTCGGCGGCCCTGACGGCGATCGACTCGTGATCCTGCGTGCCCAGGCGGAACGTGGGTACGAACGCGGGATCGACGATCGCGGGCCGCGTCAGGCTGAACGACGTGATGTCGTGGGCGGTGTGGCCGCGTGTCGTGAGATCGGCGAGGATCTGTCCGACGAGGCTCGCGAACTTTCCGGCGTGCCCCGCGCCGTTGAAGACGGCGACATGCGGATGTCCCGGAACCGTGTCCAGGACGAAGTCGCGGTCGGCGGGCATGTCGTACACGCAGGTCTTGCTCAGAAGCAGCGGACCGGCCGCTCCGGGAAGATACTCCGCGAGGAACGCCCGCAGCAGACGCGGTTCCTCGCTGTCGCCGTGGAAGACACGCTCGTCGCTGGTGATGAAGTGGCCACGCATGTCGCGCGCGATCTTGACCGCGGCCTCGCCGTAGACCGGGAACCCGTAATGGATCTGTGAGCCGTGGTGGATCCAGATCGGGAACCGGTCGGGTGTGAAGTCGACGAGCCGGGGGGCCGCGAAGTAACCCACCTGCTCCTGCGAGAGTGTGAGGCGGAAGTTCAGCCCGAGGTCGGGCATCAGGTCACCGAGCCACGAGGCGGCGGCGACCACGAGGTTGTCGGCGTGGATCTCGCCGCCGCTCGTCGTGACGGTGACACCGCCGTCGTGGATGCCGATCGACAACGCCTTCGTACGCGGGCGGAACTCCACGCCGTTCGCGGTCGCGAGCGAGGTGTGTGCCGAGACCGACTTGCGGATGTCGAGGATTCCACCGTCGGCCTGGTAGAGGCCCAGGGTGTCGTCGGAGACGCGCCACTGCGGATACCGCTCACGGATCTCGTCGGCCGTCAGGTTCTCGTACGCGATCGAGGCGGCATCCATCGCCGCCCTGTACTCGTCGATCTCCGCCGCCGCCGAACTCCCGGCCGCCGCGAGGTCGATGCCGCCCGTACGCAGGTAGAGCGGGAGACCGGAGCGTTCCTCGATCCGCTCCCACGCGTCGAACATGGCGTTCGTGAGCCGCGTGTAGTCGTCGCGGTGGTACGCCCGCCGGATCAGGCGCGAGTGGTCGCCGGAGGATCCGAACGTGTTGACGAGATCGAACTGCTCCAGGACGACGACACGTTCGGCGCCGGCCTCCGAGAGCCAGTAGGCGGCGGCTGAGCCGATCGCCCCCGCGCCGATGACGATGTGCGAGTACCCCTTGCTCATGCTGCCTCCCGTTTCACGTGCCCTACAGCTACATTCGCCGGTCGGATGTCCGTGATTCGACAACGTGGTGTGTGAGATCGGGGCGTTGTTTTCGACAGGTGTCGCATCCGCCGCCGCAGCGTCGCCCACTCATGACAGATGTCGAGAACCGGTACCGCTCGTTTCGGCAGATGGCGGAATCACCCCGCCCGCGTCTCGCAGTAGGTTCCTGACGAAGACACCGACGACGCGGATCGGCGCACCGCCGTCCGCCGTCGCTCCGCAGGCCACGAGGCCCGGACGGACCGACCCGACAGGACCGAGAACATGTCGAACGAGACCACGGCGGCTGTTTTATGAGCTCGGACTACTGGATCGTCGGAGCGCGGATCATCGACGGCACGGGCCGGGATCCTGTCGACGGGTCGGCGATCCACGTCGTTGACGGGCGCATCGCGCACCTCGGCCCCGCTCCCGCCGGCGCCCGGACCCTCGACGCCGGAGGACTGTCGGTCACCCCCGGGCTGATCGACGCCCACGTCCATATCGGGCAGTCGAGCGAAATCGGACCGAGCCTGAGGCGCGAGCTCTCGCCCGCGGAGATCGCCGCGGACATGTTCACGACGTGCGGCACCACGCTCGACGGGGGATTCACCACGGTGAGAGACGTCGGAGGCATCGACGCGGGGGTCGCCCGAGTCGTCGCGTCCGGAAAGGTCAGAGGGCCGCGGATCCTCCAGAGCGGCCCGATCCAGTGCCAGACGGGTGGCCACGGTCACCTCGCCGCGGACTGGGAGCCGACGGCCGACTGGCATGACCACGCGATCCCGGGACTGCGCGCGCTCTCGCTGCTCTCCGACGGCCCCTCGGAGGTGCGCAAGAACGTCCGCGAAACGTTCCGGCGCGGCGCGGACTTCATCAAGATGTGCGTTACCGGGGGAGTCGTGTCCACGCACGACAGACTGACCGACACACAGTTCAGCGTCGAGGAGATCGCGGTCGCCGTCGAGGAAGCGGCTGCCCGCGGGACGTATGTGACGGTGCACGCGCACAACAACGCGGGAATCCGCAACGCCGTCCGCGCCGGGGCGAAGTGTGTCGAACACGGATCCGAGATCGACGAGGAGACGGCGGCGCTCATGGCCGGCCGTGGAGTCGCGCTCGTACCCACTCTCTCGGTCGTGAAGGCGCTGCTCGAAGACCCGACGGAGGCAGGGCTCCCGGCCGGGACGAAGGAGCGGGTCGGACCGGTACTCGACGGGCAGATCGCCGCCCTGAGGATCGCGCGGGCTGCGGGCGTCAAGGTCGGCGTGGGCTCCGACCTCATCGGGCCCCGCCAGCGGTTTCGCGGCCGGGAGATCACACTGCGCAGCGAGATCGAGACACCGATGCTCGCTCTGGTCGCCGCGACACGCGTCAACGCCGAGATCCTCCGGCTCGACCACGAGATCGGCACCATCGAGACCGGCAAGCGCGCGGATCTGACGGTGTGGTCGACCGATCCCCTGGCCGATCCGGACGCGTTCGGCGATCCCGGACAGATCGAGTTCGTCATCAAGGGCGGCGAGGTCGTGAAGGACGCGCGTCGCTGATCGACGCGCGAGGGCAGACCTGACCCGCCTTCCGAGGACAGAAGCTGAGGAAACAACCGATGTTGTACCGTCTCGATCGGAAGCGCGGCCGGAAGGCCGCGGCCGACGCGCCCGGATCCGCCCAGCCCCTCCGCCGCGGTCTCTTGACCGCGTTCACACTGCCGACGTTGATTCTCGGCGTCATGCACGGCCCGGAGGGCCTCATCCAGGGCGTCTACGCGAAGCACGCCGGCATCTCGCTCGGCGCGCTGGCCGCGGCGATGCTGCTGACGAAGATGTTCGATGCGCTCACCTACCCGCTCATCGGATACTTCTCCGACCGCACGTACGCGCGCACCGGCACCCGACGGTCGTGGAGCATCGCGGGCACCGTCGTGTCGGTCGTCGGGATCTGGTTCCTCTTCCGTCCGCCGCAGCATGCGACGGTCGGTTACTTCGGG
This sequence comes from Streptomyces sp. NPDC093109, assembly GCF_040701725.1. Lineage (NCBI taxonomy): Bacteria > Bacillati > Actinomycetota > Actinomycetes > Kitasatosporales > Streptomycetaceae > Streptomyces > Streptomyces sp. NPDC093109. Next base: position 67,969 of record NZ_JBFBEZ010000031.1, on the reverse strand, counting down.
ATCTCGATGGCCGTGACCTACCTCGGCTGGAAGATGATCGAGATACCCCTTCAGGCATGGAGCTATGGGCTCTCCGCCGACTACAAGCAACGCGGCCGTGTGCAGGGATGGCGCGGCATGGCGCAGGTCGTCGGCCAACTCCTGTTCTTCATCATGCCGTTCCTCGCACTGCAGTGGGGTGTCTCGGACAGCACAGAGGTCGACTTCCGCAGTCTCGGCCTGGTCGCGACGGTCTGCGCGGTGGCGCTCCCCGTCGCGATCGTGATCCTCATCGTCCGCGTACCCGCGCGCGCCGCGGTGCCCCGGGACGCGACGGAGGCCGTCGGGCCACGATTCCGCCTGCAGGAGACGTTCGTCGCGGTGCGGGGCAATCCCCCGTTGCTGCGACTGCTCGCGGCGTTCCTGCCGGTGAACCTGCTGGCGGGCATGAGCACCGGTCTCGCCTACCTCTACATAGACACCTACCTCGGCCTGAGCGCCGAGCTACCGGGCATCATGGCCACCGCGCTGCTGGCGAGCGTGGTGGGGATCCCGCTCTGGACGGTGCTGTCCGTACGGTTCGAACGTCATCGGGTCTGGGCGTGCGCGCTGGTCCTCGGTGCCCTGGCATGCGGCGCGTTCGCGCTCGTGGGGCCGGGGCCGGGTGCGCTCCTCGCGTGCTTCGTCCTGTTCCCGGTGATCACCTTGGTGCTCACCGGTTCCGTCATCGTCTACACGATGTCGGCGGACATCGTCGACTACGGCAGGCTCCACACCGGCCAGGACCACGGCGGACTGTACGGGTCGATGTTCGCGTTCCTGCAGAAGTCGCTCATGGGCGTCGCGGGGGCCCTCGGGCTCGCACTGGTCGGCGCCTTCGGGTTCGACGCCACGGCCGCGGTGCAGACCGTGCCCGCGGTCATCGGCATCAAGATCGCGTTCGCGATCGCCCCCGCTCTCGGGTTCCTCGGTGCCGCCGCCATCATCTGGAACTACCCGCTCGACAAGCGGAGTATCGACGAGATGCAGGCGGCGCTCGCGGCGCGAGCCGAGGGCTCCGAGGGCTCCGAGGCGCCCGACGCCCCGAAAGTGGATGGTGGATCATGACCAACGGTGAACCGGGCGGAGAACGCGCCGCGCTGAGCCTCCCCCTGATCGATCCCGCCCCCCGGTCGATGACCTTGACGGACGGCAGGCGCGTGACATGGCAGGAGTTCGGCGCGCCCGGCGGAAGGCCGGCGCTCTATTTCCACGGCGCCGGGGCGACGAGTCTGGAAGCCGGGATCTTCCACCGTGAGGCGGTGCGCCATGACGTGCGTCTGATCGCCGTGAACCGGCCGGGCGCCGCCGGTTCGAGCCTCTGCGCCGGACGACGGGTGGCGGACTACTCGCTCGACCTCGTCGAAGTGCTCGATGAGCTTCAGGTCGACCGGTTCGCGTGTTTCGGCGAGTCCAACGGCGGGATGATGACGATGGCCGCGGCGGCGACCATGGGCGCGCGGGTGCTGGGCGCCGCACCCATCAACCCCACGGTGCCCTGGTTCGATCCGGTGGCCCGGAGTGTGTCGTCCTCGTCGGCGGCGATCGGCTACCGATTCGTCAAGTACCTCCCGAGGGCGGTCGCCGCGTTGGACGCGAGCGCCGCCTCCCGCCGAGGCACGCGGAAGCCGCCGCCCGCTCCGCCGGGAGAGCCGCACGACCGGGCGGACCTTGAGGGACCGCCTCCCGGAATCGAGAAGGATGTCGGCGAGTTCCAGCTGCGCGTGATGACGGAGCGGGCCGGAAAGCAGGCGCTTCTCGCGGAGATGGCGTGGGCGAGTACGGACTGGGGCTTCGACCCGTACGCGATCCCGGTCCCCCTGGACTTCTTCTGCGGTGTGCACGACGCTCAGGCTCCGTTCGCGCTCGTCCTCACGGACCGCAATCCGGATGCGCGCTTCCACCACTTCTCCTTCGGGCACAGCGGGTACTCACATCCGGATGCCCGGCGCCGGATCCTCGGGACAGTCGCCGGCTACTTCGGGCCGTGAGCCGACGGGGGAGCGCTCGACAGCTGTAGCGTTCGGCGTGCGGATCTTCCTACGGCGGACGGACGTCCGTAATCCCGGTACTCGGTAGCGTCGGGGCCATGTTGACGATGCTCGAGCGCTACCGGCACGCGGCCGCTCTCGCCCCCGGAAAGCTCACGTCTCTCATGCGCAACCGACGCGTGGACCCGGTGTGGACAGGCGACGGCGATGACTTCTGGTACCGAAGGGAGACCCGCGACGGCGAGCAGTTCGTACGTGTCGACCCGGTGGCGGGGACGAGAAGGACCGGCGGGAGTCTTGCCGAGCTCGGTATCCACAGCGCATCCACGGTGGTTGTCCCGGGAGTGCTGCTCGGTCCGGACGGCCGCGGGCTGCGGCGCCGCGATCACAACCTGTGGCTGGTCGACGGCGAGCGCGAGACGCAGCTCACCTTCGACGGGGAACCGGATTTTGCCTGGGGCGCGCTGTCCGCCGACAGCAACATGGTCGTACCCTTCCGGCGGATGGGGCTCGACCTGCCTCCGGTCGGCACCGTCCATTCGCCGTCCGGCCGCCGTGTCATCACCATGCGACCCGACGAACGGCGCATGGCGACCAAGTACATGGTCGAGAACCTTCCGCCGTCGGGGGAGGCACGGCCGCAGGTCCACGCATGGAAGGTCCAGCTCGATGACGAGGGCGCTCCGCCTCCCCCCGAATGCCGTGTGATCGATCTGGACACGGGCAAGTGGGCGTCCGTGGACGCCGTGGACGGTCTCGTGTCGCAGCTGATGGTCAACGGCAGCAGTGAGATCACCTGGTCCGCCGATGAGTCGCGGCTCTACCTCCTGCATCACCGGCAGGGCGGATCCCGTGCGGCCATCGTCGAGATCGACACCGTCACCGGCGAACGTCGCGATGCCGTGGTGCTCGACGAGGGGCCGTTGTACGAGCCGAACCAGTTCCTCTACAGCCTGCCGCTCGTCCGCGTGCTTCCCGACAGCGGAGAGGCGCTGCTGTTCTCGCAAGGTGACGGGTGGGGCCACCTCTATCTCCATGACCTCACGACCGGCGAGCGCAAGAACCGCGTCACCGAGGGTGACATCGTCGTGCGCGACATCCTGCACCTCGACACCGAGCGACGCGAGATCACCTATCTGGCGGGGACGTCGTCGGACGGCGGCAATCCGTACTGGCGCCGGCTCTACCGCGCCGGCCTCGACGGCGGCACACAGCGTCTGCTGACCCCCGAGCCGGCCGACCACGATCTCGTGGCGCCGGACCCGCAGTTCTTCCACCTGGTCTTCGGACAGGGAAAGCCGCCTGTCCGGAGCATCAGCCCGAGCGGCCGTTTCTTCGTCGATCATCAGTCGACCGTCAGTGATCCGCCGGTCATCCTGTTGCGCGACGCGGAGAACGACGGCCGCGTCGTGTGCGAGCTCGAACGCACCGACGTCGGCCCCCTGCTCGACGCCGGGTACATGGTGCCGCAAGCGTTCCGCGTCAAGGCCGACGACGGCGTCACCGATCTCTGGGGTGTGCTGTCCCTGCCGCGGCATCCGGTCGACTCGGACAGCATCCCGATCATCGAGGACGTGTACGCCGGCTATCAGACGACCCACTCCCCGCACGCGTTCATCGGCGGCAGCAAGATGGCCGCCCGACAGGTCTACCTTCCCGCCTACAACGCACTGGGCTTCGCCACGGTCATGCTCGACGGGCGAGGCACCCCCGGCCGCGACCGCGCGTTCCGGCAGTGGACCTTCCAGCACTTCCACACCGGCCGCGGTCTCGAGGACCACGTGACAGCGATCACGGCACTGGCCGGCGAACACCCGCGGCTGGACCTCGGCAGAGTCGGCGTCGTCGGGCACTCCTACGGCGGGTACAACGCCGCGAGGATGATTCTGATGTTCCCGGACTTCTACCGGGCGGCGGTGAGCAGCGCCGGCGTCCACGATCCACGGAAGATGCCGTTCGGCAGATGGGACTGGCACCTCGGTGGGGATGCCGACCGTGGGAGCGACGCCTATCTCGGACTCGGCAACGTACAACTCGCCGACCGGCTCGCGGGCGACCTGCTCATCATGTGCGGAGAGATCGACGAGAACGCCACGGTCGATCACTCCTACGCCCTGGCGGACGCGCTGATCCGCGTGGGCAAGAGGTTCGACTTCAAGATCTGGCCCGGCGCCGACCACTACCGGATGGGCCCCTACCAGTCCATGAACATCTGGGACCACTTCGTGCGAAGCCTGCACGACGAGAAGCCGCCGCGCGGTTTCGTGCCGGATCCGGGCTGACCGCGGGTGCGCCGATTCAGACACCGCCGCACCCCGCCCGACCGGGGTGCGGCGGCATCCGCGGATCAGATGTCGCGGAAGATCTCGATCTGCGCGCCCACCGAGTTCAGGCGCTCCGCCAGATCCTCGTAACCCCGGTTGATGACATAGACGTTGCGCAGTACGGACGTCCCCTCCGCCGCCATCATCGCCAGCAGCACGACCACCGCGGGCCGCAGCGCCGGCGGGCACATCATCTCGGCCGCGCGCCAGCGGGTCGGGCCCTCGACCAGGACCCGGTGCGGGTCGAGGAGCTGGAGCCGGCCGCCGAGCCGGTTGAGGTCGGTGAGGTAGATGGCGCGGTTGTCGTAGACCCAGTCGTGGATCAGCGTCTGGCCCTGGGCCACCGCCGCGATCGCCGCGAAGAACGGCACGTTGTCGATGTTCAGGCCGGGGAACGGCATCGGGTGGATCTTGTCGATCGGCGCCTCCAGCTTGGAGGGGCGTACGGTCAGATCGACCAGCCGCGTACGGCCGTTGTCGGCCGCGTACTCGGTCGTACGGTCGTGGTCGAGCCCCATCTCCTCCAGTACCGCCAGCTCGATCTCCAGGAACTCGATCGGCACCCGGCGGATCGTCAGCTGCGACTCGGTCACCACGGCGGCGGCGATCAGGCTCATCGCCTCGACCGGGTCCTCGGAGGGGGAGTAGTCGACGTCGACGTCGATGGAGGGCACGCCGTGCACGGTCAGGGTGGTCGTGCCGATGCCGTCGACCCGTACGCCCAGCGCTTCGAGGAAGAAGCACAGGTCCTGGACCATGTAGTTGGACGAGGCGTTACGGATGACGGTCGTGCCGTCGTGGCGGGCGGCGGCCAGCAGCGCGTTCTCGGTGACGGTGTCGCCGCGCTCGGTCAGCACGATGGGGCGGTCCGGCGCCACCGACCGGTCGACCTGCGCGTGGTAGAGGCCCTCGGTCGCCGCGATGTCCAGCCCGAACCGGCGCAGCGCGATCATGTGCGGCTCGATGGTGCGCGTACCGAGGTCGCAACCGCCCGCGTACGGCAGCCGGAAGGAGTCCATCCGGTGCAGCAGCGGGCCGAGGAACATGATGATGGAGCGGGTACGGCGGGCCGCCTCGGCGTCGATCGACGCCATGTCCAGCTCGGCGGGCGGCACGATCTCCAGGTCCACACCGTCGTTGATCCAGCGGGTACGGACCCCGATGGAGCCGAGCACCTCCAGGAGCCGGAAGACCTCCTCGATGCGCGCGACCCGGCGCAGGACCGTACGGCCCTTGTTGAGCAACGAGCCGCACAGCAGCGCCACACAGGCGTTCTTGCTCGTCTTGACGTCGATGGACCCGGAGAGCCGGCGTCCGCCGACGACCCGCAGATGCATGGGCCCGGCGTAGCCGAGCGACACGATCTCACTGTCGAGCGCCTCACCGATGCGCGCGATCATCTCAAGGCTGATGTTCTGATTGCCGCGCTCGATACGGTTCACGGCACTCTGGCTGGTGGCCAGCGCGTCGGCGAGTTGACTCTGCGTCCAGCCCCGATGCTGGCGGGCGTCGCGAATGAGCTTGCCGATGCGTGCGAGGTAGTCGTCTTCCATGGCGTCAGATTATCTCATCCATGAGATAAGAGCCTTGCTGGGGTGGCCTATCGGTGTGTCGCGCCACCCCGGCCCCGACCTCCCCGATCCTCGGCCCGCCCCACCGGCCCGGCAACCGGAGCGCCGCCGTACGGGCGGTGGCCTATGCGTGAACGTTGACTCTCACGCATTGTGAGAGGAGACTCTCACGTCATGCAATCCAGTAACCCCCTGGGCGATTTCGAGATCACCGACCCGCAGGCGATGCGGGCGCTGGCGCACCCGGTGCGGCTGGCGATCCTCGGCCGGTTGCAGCGGTACGGGCCGGCGACCGCGACCCAACTCGCGCCCGATGTGGGGGCGACCCCGACGGTGACCAGCTGGCATCTGCGCCATCTGGCGGGCTTCGGTCTGGTCCGCGACAGCGAACCCGGCCCGGACCGCCGCTACCGGCGGTGGGAGGCGGTGGCGGGCGGCTTCCGGTTCGAGGCGCCCGAGGACCCGGCGGACGAGGAGGGCCGGTCGGCCGCGCGGCTGCTGTCGCGGCAGATGTTCCGGCTCTCCGCCGGCCTTCCCGGCCGATGGTCCGCCGAGGTCGAGCCCGGACTCGCCCCGAAGTGGCGCGGGCAGGCCGGGCTGGCCAACACCCGCGTCGTCGTCTCCGCCGAGGAACTCGCCGCCATCCAGGACGGGATCGAGCGCGTCCTCGCGCCGTACGTCACCCGCGACCCGGACGAGCGGCCCGCCGACGGCCGCGGCGTACGGCTGCTGCGCTACGTCCTGCCGGAAGCCGTCGACGAGCAGACCGGGGGGACACAGTGAGCGGTGACACGGTGAGCGGCGAGGCCGTGGGCAGCGACGCCGCGAGGAGCGACGTGGCGGGCGGCCCGGACGGGAAGCCCGCGATATCGCTCTGGCGGGACCGGCGGTTCCGCCTCTTCTGGGCCGGTCAGTCGGTCTCGCAGTTCGGCGACCGGATCACCGAACTCGCCCTGCCCCTGATCGCCGTGGGCGCCCTGAACGCCTCCGCCAACCAGGTGGCGTGGCTGACCGCACTCATCTGGGCCCCGAACCTGCTCGCGATCCTCCTCGGGGCCTGGGTCGACCGCAGGCCCCGTAAACGCCCCCTGATGATCCTCGCCGACCTGGTGCGCGCCGTCGTCCTGCTCAGCGTTCCGGCGGCCTACTTACTGGGGACGGTGACGCTGGGGCAGCTGTACGCCGTGGCGTTGCTGACCGGCGCCGCCGGGGTGCTGTTCAACACCGCCTATCAACCGTTCTTCGTACGGCTGGTGCCGCGCGCGTCCTATGTCGACGCGAACAGCAAGCTCAGCGCCGGCAGATCCATGTCGTACGTCGTGGGGCCGGCCATCGGCGGTGTCCTGGTCCAGGTGCTGACCGCACCCGTCACCATGGTCGTGGACGCCCTGACCTTCCTGGTGTCGGCGGTTCTGATCGGCCGGGTCCGGACCGACGAGTCCGCGGCGGCGCCCACCGCCCCGGCGACGCCCGGTACCCCGGCGGAGCCCGCGCTGTTGCGGCGTGCCGGGGAAGGCCTGTCGTTCATCGTCCGGCACCCGGTGCTGCGGGCCTGCCTCGGCTGCGCGGCGACCGTCAACTTCTTCACCCTTTTCGCCGGCAGCGGAATGATGGTGCTCTTCGCCGACCGGATCCTCGGGCTGGCCCCGCAAGTGATCGGGATCGCCTTCGGGGTCGGCGCGACCGGAGCGCTGGTCGGCGCGGTGTGCGCGCCGGGGATCGGTCGCCGGTTCGGTGTGGGGCGGAGCGTCGCCGTGGGTGCGGTGCTGTTTCCGGCGCCGCTCGCCCTCGCCGCGGTGGCCGACGGGCCGCTCTGGTTTCGCGCCGGGGCGCTGGCCGCGGCCGAGTTCCTCTGCGGGGTCGGTGCCATGCTGCTCGAGGTCAACCTCAACTCCCTCCAGGCCGCCGTGATCCCCGACGGCATGCGCAGCCGCGTGGCCGGCGCGTTCAGTACGGTCAACTACGGCATCCGCCCCGTCGGCGCCGTCGTCGGCGGCCTGCTCGCGACCCTGCTGGGGCTGCGCGCGACCCTTCTCGTCGCCGCCGCGGGCGGGGCGCTGTCGGTGCTCTGGCTGCTGGCCTCGCCGATACCGCGCATCCGGTCGCTGGAGGGCGCGCCGGGCCCGGGCATGACCGAGTAGCGGTCATGTACTAGAGTTATCTCGACATCGAGATATCTGCCGAAGGCGTACCGCAGCCGCCAAATCGGTAAGGGTTACCTAACTAAGCCTTACCTTAGCGGATCGGCGAGGAGCCGGGGCGGCAGCATGACGGTAGTACCGCACATTGATGAAGGAGACTGTCGTGTCGGCGAACAGCTTCGACGCCCGCGCCACGCTGCGCGTAGGTGACGAGTCGTACGAGATCTTCAAGCTGGACAAGGTCGAGGGCTCCGCGCGCCTCCCTTACAGCCTGAAGGTGCTGCTGGAGAACCTGCTCCGCACCGAGGACGGCGCGAACATCACCGCCGACCACATCCGCTCCATCGGCTCCTGGGACTCCCAGGCCCAGCCGAGCCAGGAGATCCAGTTCACGCCGGCCCGCGTGATCATGCAGGACTTCACCGGCGTGCCCTGCGTCGTGGACCTCGCGACCATGCGTGAGGCCGTGAAGGAGCTGGGCGGCGACGCGGCGAAGATCAACCCGCTCGCCCCGGCCGAGCTGGTCATCGACCACTCCGTGATCGCCGACAAGTTCGGCACGCACGAGGCGTTCGCGCAGAACGTCGAGCTGGAGTACGGCCGCAACCGCGAGCGCTACCAGTTCCTGCGCTGGGGCCAGACCGCCTTCGACGAGTTCAAGGTCGTCCCGCCGGGCACCGGCATCGTCCACCAGGTCAACATCGAGCACCTGGCCCGTACGGTCATGGTCCGCGGCGGCCAGGCGTACCCCGACACCCTCGTCGGCACCGACTCGCACACCACCATGGTCAACGGCCTGGGCGTGCTGGGCTGGGGCGTCGGCGGCATCGAGGCCGAGGCCGCGATGCTCGGCCAGCCGGTTTCCATGCTCATCCCGCGCGTCGTCGGCTTCAAGCTGACCGGCGAGCTGCCGGCCGGCACCACCGCCACCGACCTGGTCCTCACGATCACCGAGATGCTCCGTAAACACGGCGTCGTCGGCAAGTTCGTCGAGTTCTACGGTGAGGGCGTCTCCGCGACCTCCCTCGCCAACCGCGCCACCATCGGCAACATGTCGCCGGAGTTCGGCTCCACGGCCGCGATCTTCCCGATCGACGACGAGACGCTGAAGTACCTCCGCCTGACCGGCCGCGACACGCAGCAGGTCGCCCTGGTCGAGGCGTACGCCAAGGAGCAGGGCCTCTGGCTCGACCCGGCCGCCGAGCCCGACTTCTCGGAGCGGCTGGAGCTCGACCTCTCCACGGTCGTCCCCTCCATCGCAGGACCGAAGCGCCCCCAGGACCGCATCATCCTGGCCGAGGCCAAGGCGAAGTTCGCCGAGGACGTACGGAACTACGTCTCCGACGACGAGGAGGCGGGCAAGGAGTCCTTCCCGGCCTCCGACGCCCCCGCCGCCGCCAACGGTGTGCCGACCCGCCCGACCACCGTCACGGCCCCCGACGGCTCGACGTACGAGATCGACCACGGCGCCGTCACCGTCGCCGCGATCACCTCCTGCACCAACACCTCGAACCCGTACGTCATGGTCGCCGCCGCGCTCGTGGCCAAGAAGGCGGTCGAGAAGGGCCTGACCAGCAAGCCGTGGGTCAAGACCACGCTCGCCCCCGGCTCGAAGGTCGTCACCGACTACTTCGACAAGGCGGGCCTCACCCCGTACCTCGACAAGGTCGGCTTCAACCTCGTCGGCTACGGCTGCACCACCTGCATCGGCAACTCGGGCCCGCTGCCCGAGGAGGTCTCCAAGGCCGTCAACGAGCACGATCTCGCCGTGGTCTCGGTCCTCTCCGGCAACCGCAACTTCGAGGGCCGGATCAACCCCGACGTCAAGATGAACTACCTGGCCTCCCCGCCGCTGGTCGTCGCGTACGCCCTCGCCGGCTCGATGAAGGTCGACATCACCAAGGACGCCCTGGGCATCGACCACGACGGCAAGCCCGTCTACCTCCAGGACATCTGGCCCACCGAGGCCGAGGTCAACGACGTCGTGGCCAACGCCATCGGCGAGGACATGTTCAACAAGTCCTACGCCGACGTCTTCGCCGGCGACGCCCAGTGGCAGGCGCTGCCGATCCCCACCGGCAACACCTTCGAGTGGGACCCGCAGTCCACCTACGTCCGTAAGCCCCCGTACTTCGAGGGCATGACGATGGAGACCACCCCGGTCGAGGACATCGCCGGCGCCCGCGTGCTGGCGAAGCTGGGCGACTCGGTCACCACCGACCACATCTCCCCGGCCGGCGCCATCAAGGCCGACACCCCCGCGGGCAAGTACCTCACCGAGCACAGCGTCGAGCGGCGCGACTTCAACAGCTACGGTTCCCGCCGCGGCAACCACGAGGTCATGATCCGCGGCACCTTCGCCAACATCCGCCTGCGCAACCAGATCGCGCCGGGCACCGAGGGCGGCTACACCCGCGACTTCACCGTCGAGGGCGCGCCCGTCGCCTTCATCTACGACGCCTCGCGCCACTACATCGAGCAGGGCATCCCGCTGGTCGTCCTGGCCGGCAAGGAGTACGGCTCGGGCTCGTCCCGCGACTGGGCCGCCAAGGGCACCGCGCTCCTCGGCGTCAAGGCCGTCATCGCCGAGTCGTACGAGCGCATCCACCGCTCGAACCTCATCGGCATGGGCGTCCTCCCGCTCCAGTACCCGGAAGGCGCCTCCGCCGAGGCCCTCGGCCTCACCGGCGAGGAGTCCTTCACCTTCACCGGCGTCACCGAGCTCAACAACGGCACCACCCCCCGCACGGTCAAGGTCACGACCGACACGGGCGTCGAGTTCGACGCGGTCGTCCGCATCGACACCCCGGGCGAGGCGGACTACTACCGCAACGGCGGCATCATGCAGTACGTGCTGCGCAGCCTGATCCGCAAGTAGGCACCACGCGCCACGAGCAGCCACGCCGAGGGCGGTGTCCCGTACGTACGTGTACGGGGCACCGCCCTCGGCGGTTCGCGGGGCCCGGCCCGCTCCTACGGCTTGCGGGCCACGGCCGCGTACACGTTGATGTCCGCGTCCGTGACGTCGCGGATGTCCGCGTACTTGGTCCGCTCGATGGCGTCCAGGCCGGCGAGGTACTCCGCGTCCGGGGTCTCCGGGACGGTCGCCACGTGGTCGGGGCGCCAGTGGTGGGCCGGGACGATGCCGGGGGCGGCGAGTTCCAGGCCGCTGTCGGTGAAGAACTTCAGGAGGCGCTCGCGGGAGCGCAGCACGAAGGTGAAGCCGCGCTCGTGGTAGGTCTGCGCGACCTTGCCGATCTGGACCGGGTTGAGGTCCTCGGTGAGATGGCTCAGGGCGACACAGCTGCCGGAGGGCAGCGCGTCCACCAGGTGCTTGACGATGCCGTACGCCTCGTCGTCCTCGATGAAGTGCAGGATCGCCACGAGCACCAGGGCCACCGGGCGGGAAAGGTCCAGCGTCTTCGACGCGTCGCGCAGAATGGCCGCCGGGTCGCGGAAATCGGCGTCGATGTAGTCGGTCACGCCGTCCGGGCCGCTGGTCAGCAGGGCGCGCGCGTGGGCCAGCACCACCGGGTCGTTGTCGACGTATACGATCCGGGACTCCGGTGCGATGTGCTGGGCTATCTGATGCACGTTCTGCTCGGTCGGGAGGCCGGTGCCGATGTCCAGGAACTGGCGGATACCCGACTCCGCCGCCAGCGAGCCCACCGCCCGCCGCAGGAAGTCGCGGTTGTGCCGGACGTCCAGATAGCCGCGGGGATTGGCCGACAGCGCGGCGGCAGCCGCCTCGCGGTCCACCGGGTAGTGGTTCTTCCCGTTGAGGAAGACGTCGTAGACCCGCGCCGGGTGGGCCCTGGAGGTGTCGATCCTCCCGGGCTCGTCGGGGTCCGGTGCGCCGGGATCCCGGCTGGGGACATCGCCACTCATGAAACCGTCCTTGGAAGCAGAAGCCGCACGCCGTGAAGGCGGCAATCGACCACAACATAGCCGCCGCGCAAGGGTGTTGGCGGCCAAGCGTACGGATTCTGGCCGTGTGCGGCGGGCCGCCGGGCAAGCGGCCCGCCGCACACGGTTCCGGACGCGACGCCTAGCGCAGCAGCTCCACCTCCGCCAGTGTCGCCGGCGCGTCGCTCACCAGGCGGTAGTGCGCGTACGTCCCCGGAACCGGCACCGTGAAGACCCGTGTCTGCTTGTCCCAGGAGAAGGACTCACCGGCCCGGGTGTCCAGGACCCGCCAGGCCGTTCCGTCCGCCGAGCCCTCCAGCCGCCAGCCCGTGGGCGCGGTGGCCGCCGTCGCCGACGTCAGGGTGTACTGGACGGCCCGCACCGGCGACGCGACCGGCAGGTCCACGGACTCGACCGGGGCCGACGTCGACGCCGCGTCGTCGAAGAGCGCGCCAGGGCCGCGCAGCGCGTCCGTACGCGGCGACGGCACCTTGTCGTCCCGGGTGACGGAGGACGGCGCCGCGTTCGCGCCCGTACCCCAGGACGAGGGGCGCGGGCCCATCGCGAACTCCAGGGTTCCGCCGCGTGCGAGCAGGTCGTGGGGGAGCGCGGTGGAGTGCCACGGCTTCCCGTTCACCTTCAGGCCCTGGACGTAGACGTTCCGTTCGCTGTTCTTCGGCGCCTTCACCACCAGGGTCCGGCCGTTGTCCATCCGTACGGTCGCCTTCGTGAAGAGCGGCGAGCCGATCGCGTACTCGTTGCCGCCCATCACCAGCGGGTAGAAACCGAGCGCGGAGAAGACGTACCAGCCGGACATCTCGCCGTTGTCCTCGTCGCCCGGGTAGCCCTGGCCGATCTCGCTGCCGGTGTAGAGGCGGCTCAGCACCTCCCGTACCTTCTCCTGCGTCTTCCACGGCTGCCCGGCCGCGTCGTAGAGGTAGGGGATGTGGTGGGACGGCTGGTTGGAGTGGCCGTACATGCCCATCCGGACGTCGCGGGCCTCCGTCATCTCGTGGATGACCGAGCCGTACGAGCCCTTGAACTCGGACGTGGCCGTCTCGGGCGTCGAGAAGAACGTGTCCAGCTTCTGGGCCAGGCCCGCGCGCCCGCCGTACAGATTGGCCAGGCCCCGGGTGTCCGCGACGGCTGTGAACGCGAAGTTCCAGCCATTCGTCTCGGTGAAGTCGTAGCCCCACACCCGCGGGTCGAACTTCTCCGAAGGGACCCGCCAGTCGCCCTTGGTGTCGCGGCCCTGGAAGAAGCCGGCCTTCGCGTCGAAGAGGGAGACGTAGTACTGGGCGCGGTTGAGGAAGTACGCGGACTCCTCCTCGTACCGCGCCTTCTGCCGCTTGTCCGTGGTCTTCTTCGCCAGCGCCGCGCCCATCCTGGCCAGCCCGTAGTCGTTGAGGTATCCCTCCAGCGACCAGGAGAGACCCTCGTGGGTGGCGGTGGAGGCGTACCCGGTGAAGGTCGACGTGTCCATGCCCTTGCGGCCGACGCCCGAGCGCGGCGCGACCACCGTCGCGTTCTTGACGCCCGCCTCGTACGCGGCCTTCGCGTCGAAGCCGACGCCCTTGAGATACGCGTCGGCGAACGCCACGTCGGAGCTGGTGCCGGTCATCAGGTCGGCGTAGCCGGGGGAGGACCAGCGCGCGGTCCAGCCGCCGTCCTTGTACTGCTGGACGAAGCCGTCCACCAGCTTGCCGGCCTTCTTGGGGGTGAGCAGGGAGTACGCGGGCCAGGTGGTCCTGTAGGTGTCCCAGAAGCCATTATTTACGTAGATTTCGCCGTCCGCGATCTTGGCGCCGGTCCGTGTCGGGGTGTCCTGGCCGGTCGCCGGGGAGAACGGGCTGGCGTACTGGTACTTCGGGCGGGCCGGCGTACCGGTGTTCTCCGAACCGGAGTTGGGGTAGAGGTAGAGCCGGTAAAGGTTGGAGTAGAGCGTGGTCAGCCGGTCCCGGTCCGCGCCCTCGACCCGCACCCGGCCCAGGATGTCGTCCCAGGCGCGCTGCGCGCGGTCCCTGACCTGCTCGAAGCGGATACCGGCGGGCGCTTCCGCGGCGAGGTTGCGCTCCGCCTGGTCGAGGCTGATCAGCGAGGTCGCCAGCCGCACCGTGACCGTACGGTCGGCGCCCGCGTCGAGCCGCAGATAGCCCGTCACATCGCTGCCGCCGCCCCCGGTGAGCCGGCCGCTCGCGGTGACCGGCGCGTCGACGACGCCGTACACGAAGAGCCGGGTCGCGCCGGTCGACAGCCCGCTCTTCACGTCCGAGAAGCCGCTGAAGGAACGGGTCGCGGGGTCGAGGGTCAGTCCGCCCGCGTTGGAGACGTTGTCGAGGATCAGGCTGGCGTTGTCATCCGGATAGGTGATGCGCACCATCGCCGCGTGATCCGTCGGGGCCAGTTCGGTCCGCAGGCCGTTCTCGAAGGTGACGCCGTAGTAGTGCGGCTTCGCGGTCTCGTTCTCGTGCCGGAAGGGCAGCGCCCGTGCCGTACGGGACGCGTCGGGCGGGCCGGCGGCGGTCGAGGGCATCAGCTGGAAGGTTCCCCGGTCGCCCATCCAGGGGCTCGGCTCGTGGCTGGCGCTGAACGCCTGGAGCGTGGGCAGGTTGTCGGCGTTGTTGGCGCGGCTGTACTCGTACAGCCAGCTGGTGGAACCGGCGTTGGTCACCGGCGTCCAGAAGTTGAAGCCATTGGGCACTGCGGTGGCGGGAAAGTTGTTGCCGCGCGAGAAGGAGCCGCTGGAGTTGGTGCCCCGGGTGGTGGACACATAGTCCGAGACGCGGGCCAGGGGCTTCTCCGCCGGCTTCGGCCGCAGGCTGATGTCGTCGATCCAGCCCTGGAACGAGGCGGGGCCCCGGCGGGAGTCGTATCCGACCAGGATCCGCGCCACGGTCTTGCCGGCCGCGACCGCGCCGATCCGGGCGTCGACCTGGTTCCACTGGTTCACGTAGAGGCGTTTGGCATCGCCCTGGCCCTGCGGGGTCAGCGCCCCGCCGTGCGCGTCGGTCGCTCCCAGTTCACTCAGATAGGTGCCGTCGGTGAACGCGAGGTCGACGGAGACGTTCGTGGCCGCGTAGCTCAGATCGGGCGTGGGGGCGGCCGGCAGGGAGGGGAAGATCCGGTACGAGAGCGCGGTGTCGCGGCGTACCGGCAGCGTGACGTCGAAGACCTTGTTGTACGCGTACGCGCGCCCGGCCGGCCCGTGCGAGCCCGCGTACATCAGCGCGCGCTTCCCGGTGAAGCCCATGCCGGCCTTGGCGGTCGGGGAGGAGCCGGGGCCGCGGTCGGTGAGGGTGCGCATGTTCCGGGGCGCCGGGGTGTCCGTACTCCCGTCGGAGAACTGCACATCGGCCAGCTGGGTCGCGCCGGAGGCGCCGTTGTTCGCGGTGATGTCCAGCCGGTAGTGCCGGTACGCCGCCACGTGCTCGGCGGCCACGTCGAAGGAGCGGGTCAGGAAGCGCTGCCCGAAAGTCTCGCCCTTCCGGGTGTCCAGATCCCGCCACTCCTTGCCGTCCGTCGAACCCTGGAGCGTCCAGTCCCTGGGGTCGCGCTCGGGGAAGTCGTTGGCCGAGGTCAGCGCGTAGGTGGTGACCGCGGCCGGGGTGTCGAGATCGAACTCCACCCAGGCCTTCGGCTGGAACGCGAGCCATTTGGTGGACGGCTGAATATCGATCAGGTTTTCCTTGATCTCGCCGGCGCCCGAGTTCTCGCCGCTGGCCCGGAGTTCCACCACGCGCTCCGTGATATTGCCCGGAATTCCGCCGCTCAAGCCGCCCTCGACACCCGATGCCCGCTTCTCGCCGTCGGGCCCGACTTCCGTGGTGTTGCGCCAGTCCGGCTGGGATTCGTCCGCCTCGAAGGACGACGTGAATTCGCTGGACGCCGAGGGGGATTGCGCGGGGCGCGCCAGGGCGGCCGTTGGCGGTGCCGTCATGGCGATCAGTGCGGCGACCACCGCGGGGGCGGTCATATACCGATGTCTGCGTCGGGGTCCGATTCCCTTGGGCATGAGGGGATTTCCTCCTGCGTGCTCAGTTGGACAACGTTGTCAAACGAGAGGCGCAGGGTCCAGTAGGTGCCAAGTGGCTTGTGGTGTCAAGGGTGTTGGCGGTGTGGCTCGTACGGAATGAGCCACCGGTGGCAGAAAGACCGGGCCGAACCCCGCCCGGAGTCCGGCCAAAGCCTGGTCAAAGCCCGGCCAAAGCGCGATGGCGCGATCCGAACGAATGTTCAACAGCCCGGCCCGGATTTCCGCGAGGTCTCAACTAGGGAAAGACTGCCGCCCAAACCCGCTTTCGATCTTGCTCCGGCGGAGGGAAGTGGACTATACCTGTCGCGTCCGCCCCGGGCGGTTTCGAAGCGGCCCGATCGAGCACGGCAACCTGCACGACCAGCTTCATTCGACCGCGGTGGCGGGGCCCCTCTCCTTCGAGCGAGAAGGGCGGGGAGACCGGTACACCGCCTGAGTCCTGGAGAAGGCGAGGACTTGAGCATGGGATCCACCTCCGCTCAGTACAACGGGGGCCTCGGCCGGCGCGATGTCATCAAGCGCTCGGCCGCGATCGGGCTGATCACCGTCCCGACGATGAGTTTTCTGGCCTCGTGTGCCAGCAGTGACAGCGGAAGCGGCCCGAAGGCCGAGAAGGGCACCACCTCGGCCAAGAACCCGCTCGGCGTGAACGAGACCGCGCCGCTCGACTTCGTCCTGTTCGACGGCGGGTTCGGCACGGAGTACGCCACGGACGCCGTCAAGCAGTACGGGACGGCGTTCCCCAAGGCCAAGGTGGACTTCCGGGCCACCCAGAAGATCCGGACCGAACTCCAGCCGAGCTTCAACGGCGGCACCCCGCCCGACCTGATCGACAACTCGGGCGCCGAGCAGATGGACATGGGCGTCCTCGTCGGCAAGAACCAGCTCACCGACCTCACCCCGCTCCTCGACGCGCCGTCCGTCGACGATCCGGCCAAGAAGGTCCGCGACACGCTGCGCCCCGGCGTCCTGGAGATGGGCCAGTTCGACGGCGACCCCGTCTGGGTCCTGTACTACGCGTACACGGTGTACGGCGTCTGGTACTCGCAGACCGAGCTGGACAAGCTCGACGCGGAGTACCCCGAGGACTGGGACGCCATGCTGGCCCTCTGCGCGAAGGCCAAGAAGAAGGGCGTCGCGGGCTGGACGTACGCGGGCAAGTACCCGTACTACCTCCCCTTCTCGCTCTACCCGTTCATCGGCAAGATCGGTGGCCGCGAGGTACTCGACGCCATCGACAACCTGGAGCCGAACGCCTGGAAGCACCCGGCGGTCAAGGCCGCCTTCGAGGCGTACTACGAGCTGTACCAGAAGGGCTACATCCTCAAGGGCACCCCCGGACTCGACCACATCCAGTCGCAGACCGCGTGGACCGAGGGCAAGGCCCTCTTCCTCCCCAACGGCTCCTGGGTGGAGAACGAGGCGGCGAAGACCACCCCGAAGGACTTCCAGATGAAGGTGGCGGCGCCGTCCTCCCTGGACAGCTCGGACAAGCTGCCGTTCGGCGCCATCTGGGCCTCCGGCGGCGAGCCGTTCATCGTACCGGCCAAGGCCAAGAACCAGGCCGGCGCCATGGAGCAGCTGCGCCTCATGCTCAGCGAGGCGTCGTCGAAGAACTTCACCACGAAGGTGAAGTCCCTGACTTCTCTGAACGGCGGTACGGACGGCCTCGCCCTCTCCACCGCGCTCCAGGCAGGCGTGGACGCGCTCGCCAAGGCGGGTGACAACGTACTCAACCCGCGCATGCAGGACTGGTACGCGGAGCTCCAGAAGCAGAAGATCGGTACGGGCGCGCTCGGCGAGCTGATGGCCGGTCGCATGACGCCCGCCGAGGCCATGAAGAAGTGTCAGGAGTTCGCGGACGAGGCGGCCAAGGACGGCTCGCTCAAGCACTACAAGCACCAGTAGCAGCGCGGAAGCGGAAGCGGCGGCGCGGCACAGCGCAGAGGCACGGAAAGCAGGGAGAGACAGACGGCCGGAGGCCCCACC
This sequence comes from Streptomyces sp. NPDC093109, assembly GCF_040701725.1. Lineage (NCBI taxonomy): Bacteria > Bacillati > Actinomycetota > Actinomycetes > Kitasatosporales > Streptomycetaceae > Streptomyces > Streptomyces sp. NPDC093109. The sequence continues at coordinate 49,996 of NZ_JBFBEZ010000031.1, read as the reverse complement.
GCGGGCCTCCGGTCCCGGCCCGGCCTTCGGGCCGGCCCCCACAGCAGGACGGCGGTACGCCGCCGGAGATTCGGGGTCGGGAGACATGCAGCACGGCAAGTACGGGTTCATCGTGGGGTTTCTGATCTGCCCACTGGCCATCTACACGCTCTTCGTCGTGTGGCCGTTCCTCCAGTCCATCTACTACTCGTTCACCGACTGGACCGGCCTCAGCCCGGAGTTCTCGGTGGTCGGCCTCGGGAACTACTCCAAGATGCTGCGCGACGACAGCTTCTGGAGCGCGCTCCAGCACAGCGTGACCTTCATGCTCCTGCTGCCCGTGGTGGTTCTCGGGCTCGCGCTGTTCTTCGCCTTCATGCTGAACGTCGGCGGGCGCGGGCGGAAGGGCGCGGCCGTCTCGGGGGTCCGCGGCTCAGCCTTCTACAAGATCGTGTACTTCTTCCCGCAGGTGCTCTCGATCGCGATCGTCGCGCTGGTCTTCCAGTTCGCGTACAACCCGAACAGCGGCGCCCTCAACTCCGCGCTGAGCGCCGTCGGCCTCGACAGCGTGCAGCCCGACTGGCTGGGCGATCCGAGTCTCGCGCTGTGGTGCGTGATGGCCGTCCTCGTCTGGGCCAACGTGGGCTTCTACGTGGTCCTCTTCTCGGCGGGCATGGCCTCCATCCCGAAGGACTTCTACGAGGCGGCGCTGCTCGACGGCGCGAACCGCGTCACGACCTTCTTCCGCATCACCCTGCCGCTGCTCTGGGACACCGTGCAGTCGGGGTGGGTCTACATGGGCATCCTCGCGCTGGGCGCGGAGTCCTTCGCGGTCGTCCAGATCATGACCGTGGGGCCGGGCGGGCCCGCCGACTCCACCAACGTCCTGACGCTGCTCGTCTACCAGAAGGCGTTCGTCGGCGGCCAGGCCGGCTACGCGACCACGATCGGTGTCGCCCTGCTGCTCATCACCCTGGCCTTCGCCGCCGTCGTGATGCGGCTCGGGCGGCGTGAGCGGCTGGAGTACTGATGACGACCACCGACACACCCCAGCCGTCCACCGGTCTCCCGGCCGCTCCGCCCGCGTCGCCGGGGGTGCCGGGCGCGCCCGCGCGGCCGGCCCGGGAGTCCAGGACCGGCGGCGTCCTCAATGTCTTCTCGCACGGCGTCCTGGTGATCTGGGCGTTCCTGGTCGCGATGCCACTGCTCTGGGCCGTCATGACGTCCTTCAAGGACGACAGGTCGATCTTCACCTCGCCCTGGGCGCTGCCGGACAAGCTCCACTTCGAGAACTGGTCGCGCGCCTGGACCGAGGCGCACATGGCCGAGTACTTCCTCAACACCGTGGTGGTGGTGGGCGGCTCGCTGGCCGGGACGCTGCTGTTCGGCTCGATGGCGGCCTATGTGCTGGCCCGTTTCGAGTTCCCGGGCAACCGCTTCCTCTACTACCTGTTCGTCGGCGGGATGAGCTTCCCGGTCATTCTCGCGCTGGTCCCGCTGTTCTTCGTGATGAACAACATGGGCCTCCTGAACACCCTCCACGGCCTGATCCTCGTCTACATCGCCTATTCGCTGCCCTTCACGGTCTTCTTCCTCACCTCGTTCTTCCGGACGCTGCCGACCTCGATAGCGGAAGCCGCGCTCATCGACGGCGCCTCGCACACCCGGATCTTCTTCCAGGTGATGCTCCCGATGGCCCGGCCGGGGCTGATCAGCGTGGGCATCTTCAACTTCCTCGGGCAGTGGAATCAGTACCTGCTGCCGACCGTCCTCAATACGGAACAGGACAACAAAGTGCTCTCCCAGGGCCTGGTGCAGCTCGCCGTCAGCCAGGGGTACAAGGGCGACTGGTCCGGGCTCTTCGCCGGGCTCGTCATGGCGATGCTGCCGGTGCTCGGCGCGTACATCGTCTTCCAGCGCCAAGTGGTGACCGGTCTGACGGCGGGAGCACTCAAGTAGCCGATCTGTCACGTTACGTACCCTCCGCGTACCTGGCTGTGAACAGTGCCCGGCGCCGGCCGCCCACGGTCAAGGTCTTGACGGGACGCGGCCCTGAGGCTGAGCTTAGGGTTCACAAGTTGGAGATACGTCGGGGTCTCATCGTCGCGGCCCCGGCCGGGGACGGCCGTCGTGCCGTCCGCCAAGGGCGGGAGTGGATGAGTCGTGGAGACTCCAGGGTCGCAGTCCTCGCTGCACCGGGCCAACCTCGAACGGGTCGTACGCGCCGTACGTATGGCCGGTTCGCTCACCCAGGCGGAGATCGCCAGGTCCACCGGGCTGTCCGCGGCCACGGTCTCCAATATCGTCCGGGAGCTGAAGGACGGCGGTACGGTCCAGGTCACCCCCACCTCGGCCGGTGGCCGCCGGGCCCGCAGCGTCTCGCTGAGCGGGGACGCGGGCATTGTCGTCGGAGTGGATTTCGGCCATACGCATCTGAGGGTGGCCATCGGCAACCTCGCCCACCAGGTGCTCGCCGAGGAGTCCGAGCCCCTCGACGTGGACGCCTCGTCCGCCCACGGGTTCGGCCGGGCCGAGGAACTGGTCGAGCGGCTGATCGTGACCACCGGGGTCAGCCGTCAGAAGGTGATCGGTGTCGGACTCGGCGTCCCCGGCCCGATCGACGTCGAGTCGGGCACGCTCGGCTCCACCTCGATCCTCCCTGGCTGGTCCGGGATCAACCCCGGCGACGAGCTCGCCGGCCGCCTCGGCGTACCGGTGTACGTGGACAACGACGCCAACCTCGGCGCGCTCGGCGAAATGGTCTGGGGGAGCGGGCGCGGGGTCAAGGACCTCGCCTACATCAAGGTCGGCAGCGGCGTCGGCGCCGGGCTGGTCATAGCGGGCCAGATCTACCGCGGCCCCGGCGGCACGGCAGGCGAGATCGGGCACATCACGCTCGACGAGTCGGGCCCGGTCTGCCGCTGCGGGAACCGGGGCTGCCTGGAGACCTTCGCGGCGACCCGCTACGTACTGCCGCTGCTCCGCTCCAACCACGGCGCGGACCTCACCATGGAGCGGGTCGTCCAGCTCGCCCGCGAGGGCGATCCGGGCTGCCGGCGCGTCATCGCGGACGTGGGCCGCCATGTCGGAAGCGGCGTGGCGAATCTCTGCAACCTGCTCAACCCCAGCCGGGTGGTGCTCGGCGGCGACCTCGCCGAGGCCGGGGAGCTGGTCCTCGCGCCGATCAGGGAGTCCGTCTCCCGGTACGCCATCCCGAGCGCGGCCCGCCAGCTGTCGGTGCTCCCCGGGGCGCTCGGCGGCCGGGCCGAGGTGCTGGGGGCGCTCGCCCTCGTACTGAGCGAGATGGGTGATTCGACCCTGCTGGACAGCGCCCTTCCCGCCGCACTGCCCGCCTTCACTTAGATAACGAATGGCACCGTTGTCATCTCGTTAAGGATTAACTCCTTGACGTCGTCGTTACTGGCGAGTTGACTTCCTGCCACCTCGGCCGCAATGACGCGGCCTCGTCAGGGAGGTTTTTGAAGTGAACGCAATGATGCGTCGCACTGTCGTGGCCGCCGCCGCCACCGCCATGGCTGTCTCTCTCGCCGCCTGTGGCAGCGCCAAGGAGTCCGGGGACAAGGCGGAAACGCCTTCGAAGGCAGCGGACAAGGGCCCCATCACGGTCGGCCTGCTCCTGCCGGAGAACGAGACGGCCCGGTACGAGAAGTTCGACAAGCCCCTGATCGAGAAGAAGGTCAGTGAGCTGACCGGCGGCACCGGCAAGGTCGTCTACAACAACGCCAAGCAGGACGCGACCACACAGGCCCAGCAGGTCGAAACCATGATCACCAACAAGGTGAGCGTGCTGATGATCGACGCGGTCGACTCCAAGGCGATCAAGGGATCGGTCCAGAAGGCCAAGGACGCCGGCATACCGGTCGTCGCCTACGACCGGCTCGCCGAGGGGCCGATCGACGCTTACACCTCCTTCGACAACGAAGAGGTCGGCCGGGTCCAGGGACAGGCGCTCCTCGACCAGCTGGGCGACAAGGCCAAGTCCGGCGACATCGTCATGATGAACGGCGCGGTCACCGACCCGAACGCCGCTCTCTTCAAGAAGGGCGCGCACTCCGTGCTCGACGGCAAGGTGACCGTCGGCAAGGAGTACGACACCAAGGAGTGGAAGCCGGAGAACGCCAACGCCAACATGGAAGGCGCCATCTCCGCCCTCGGCAAGAAGAAGGTCATCGGCGTCTACTCCGCCAACGACGGCATGGCCGGCGGTATCATCACCGCCCTCAAGAGCGCCGGTATCTCCCCCCTCCCGCCGGTCACCGGCCAGGACGCGGAACTCGCCGGGGTGCAGCGCATCGTCGCCGGTGAGCAGTTCATGAGCGTCTACAAGCCGTACCCGCGCGAGGCCGAGATCGGCGCCGCGATGGCCGTCGCGCTCGCCAAGGGCGAGAAGCTCGACTCCATCACCAGCGGTACCACCGTCGACAGCCCGTCCACCAAGGGCATCCCGTCCGTGCTCGTCCCGGTCGTCTCGCTGACCAAGGACAACATCAACGACACGGTCCTCAAGGACGGCATCTACACCACCGCCGAGATCTGCACCACCAAGTACAAGGCCGGCTGCGACGCGATCGGCCTGAAGTAACCCCGACCGGGCCGTTACGGCCGGCGGACCCTCCGCACCGCGCGGACTCCGCCAGGACCACCCGGTGGCCCGTCCCGGTGAAGCCTGTCCGGCACCCCGCCCGTCAACGCCCCGCAGCTGGGGCGGGGTGCCGGATGGAACCCCGCCCCGGCCACGGCCGGGCGGGGCAGCGCTCCGCCGAGCGGCCTCCCCCCTCCCGAATTCCCTTCTGCTCGACCTCCGCGCCACCCTCGGCGCGGCATCCCCGCCGGTCAGGCGGCGAAGGAGATGGTTCACGTGACCGCTACGCCCGTGTTGGCGTTGCGAGGGGTCTCCAAGCGATTCGGTGCCGTCCAGGCGCTCACCGATGTAGAGCTTGAGGTCCATCCCGGTGAGGTGGTCGCCCTGGTGGGCGACAACGGAGCCGGCAAATCCACCCTGGTGAAGACCATCGCCGGTGTGCACCCCATCGATGACGGAGTCATCGAGTGGGAAGGCAGCCCCGTATCGATCGGCCGCCCCCACGACGCCCAGAACCTGGGCATCGCGACCGTCTACCAGGACCTCGCGCTCTGCGACAACCTCGATGTCGTCGGCAACCTCTACCTCGGCCGCGAGCTGCGCGCCTGGGGTGTCCTCAACGAGGTCGAGATGGAGCGCCGTTCGCGCGAACTGCTCACCACCCTGTCGATCCGGATCCCCAGCGTCCGGATCCCGATCGCCTCGCTCTCCGGCGGCCAGCGCCAGACCGTGGCCATCGCCCGGTCCATGCTCGGCGAGCCCAAGCTCGTCATCCTCGACGAGCCGACGGCGGCCCTGGGCGTCGAGCAGACCGCCCAGGTGCTCGACCTGGTCGAGCGGCTGCGGGAGCGCGGTCTCGCCGTCCTCCTCATCAGTCACAACATGGCCGACGTCAAGGCCGTCGCCGACAAGGTGGCGGTGCTCAGGCTCGGCAGCAACAACGGTGTGTTCGAGGTCGCGAACACCACGCAGGAAGAGATCATCGCCGCCATCACCGGGGCCACGGAGAACGCCGTGACCCGCCGCGCGTCGCGCACTGTGGAGGTTCAGAAGTGAGTACGGACAACCCCTCCACGCCGCTCGACAAGGCCGCCGGCACCGCGCCCGCGGCGACGGCCGAGCCCGCGCCCGCCGAGCCCGCCGCGGCCGGCTCCGTCACCGTGGTCGACCCCCGGCTGCTCGTACGCGAACAGGGCCTCGCCGGCTATGTGGCCGAGTTCCGGCGGAAGATACGCGGTGGCGACCTCGGCTCCCTGCCCGTCGTGATCGGCCTGATCGTCATCTGGGCCATCTTCCAGAGCCTCAACTCGAACTTCCTCACCGCGCACAACCTCTCCGACATCTCCGTGGCCATGGTCGGCACCGGCATGATCGCGGTCGGCATCGTCTTCGTGCTGCTGCTCGGCGAGATCGATCTGTCGGTCGGCTCGGTCAGCGGCGTGTCCGGCGCGATCGTCGCCGTACTGAGCGTCACCCACGGCATGAACGAGTGGCTGGCCCTGCTGGTCGCCATCCTCAGCGGCACCGTCATCGGCGCGGTCCACGGCTTCTTCTTCGCCAAGGTCGGCGCGCCCGCCTTCGCCGTCACCCTGGCCGGGCTGCTGTTCTGGTCCGGCTTCATGCTCCGGATCCTCGGCGACAACGGCACCATCAACCTCGACTCCGACGGTGTGGTCGCCCATCTGACCAGCTACTACTTCGCCGATGTCGCGGCTGCCTACGGCCTCGCCGCCGTCGCGGTCGCGGCGTACTTCCTGACGTCGTTCTTCGAGAACCGGCGCCGCGAGGCGGTCGGTGTGCCGTCCACCCCGCTCAACGAGATCGTGCTGCGTACGGCCCTGCTCGCGGTGGTCGCCTTCGCCGTCGCGGTCCTCTACAACCAGTACAAGGGTCTGCCGCTGGCGGTCGTGATCTTCCTCGCGGTCCTCGTCATCACCGACTTCGTGCTGCGCCGCACCTCGTACGGGCGCAAGGTCTTCGCGCTCGGCGGCAGCGTCGAGGCGTCCCGCCGGGCCGGTATCAACGTCACCATGATCCGTATCTCGGTCTTCGCGATCGCCGGTACGTTCGCGGCCGTCGGCGGTCTCTTCATCGCCTCCAAGATCGCCTCCGCCAACCAGAGCGCCGGCGGCGGCGACCTGCTGATGAACGCCATCGCGGCGGCCGTCATCGGCGGTACGAGCCTCTTCGGCGGCCGGGGCCGCACCTGGAGCGCGCTGCTCGGTGTACTGGTGATCGTCTCCATCCAGTACGGGCTCGCCCTCCAGGGCATCGCCTCGGCGGTCCAGTTCATGATCACCGGTGCGGTGCTGCTGGCCACCGTGGTCATCGACGCCGTCACCCGCAAGACCCAGAAGACGGCCGGCCGCGCCTGAGAGCCCGACCGGTGCACGGCCCCGCGTAAAAATCAGTGCCCGGCACCCCCTCACCGGGGTGTCGGGCACGGTCGCGTCCTGGCGTCCGTCAATATGACGTACATACCGCCGATCGGGTGACTCGCAACGTACGGCCCGCCGACCACCCGCGCGGGTGGAACATTAGACTCTGCGGATCGACAGGCTCGACCATTCCATATCTCGACCATTCCATATGCAGCAAGGAGGCACAGTGACGCAGGTGCCGCGCGAAGCGCGTCGGGCAGGGACGGCGACGGGCGACGAGGGCGAGTTGCTCCCCCTGATCAAGGGACCGCGCGATCTGGACCGGCTCGGGCCCGAACAGCTGGAGCAGCTGGCCGGGGAGATCCGGTCCTTTCTTGTGACGGAGGTCTCCAAGACCGGTGGCCACCTCGGCCCCAACCTCGGTGTCGTCGAGCTGACCATCGCCCTGCACCGTGTCTTCGACTCCCCGAAGGACAAGGTCCTCTGGGACACGGGGCATCAGTCGTACGTGCACAAGCTGCTCACCGGCCGTCAGGACTTCTCCCGGCTCAAGAGCAGGGGCGGCCTCTCCGGCTACCCGTCCCGTGCCGAGTCCGAGCACGACATCATCGAGAACTCGCACGCCTCGACGGTGCTCGGCTGGGCCGACGGCCTCGCCAAGGCCAACGAGGTCCGCGCCAAGGACGACCATGTCGTCGCGGTGATCGGGGACGGCGCGCTCACCGGCGGTATGGCCTGGGAGGCGCTCAACAACATCGCCGCCGCCAAGGACCGCCCCCTCGTCATCGTCGTCAACGACAACGAGCGCTCGTACGCGCCGACCATCGGCGGCCTCGCGAACCACCTCGCCACCCTGCGCACCACCGACGGGTACGAACGCTTCCTGGCCCGCGGCAAGGACATCCTGGGACGCACCCCGGTCGTCGGCAAGCCCCTGTACGAGACCCTGCACGGCGCCAAGAAGGGCCTCAAGGACTTCATCGCCCCGCAGGGCATGTTCGAGGACCTCGGCCTGAAGTACGTCGGCCCCATCGACGGCCACGACCTGGAGGCCCTGGAGTCCGCGCTGCTGCGCGCCAAGGGCTTCGGCGGCCCGGTCATCGTCCACTGCATCACGGAGAAGGGCCGCGGCTACCAGCCCGCCCTCCAGGACGACGCCGACCGCTTCCACGCCGTCGGCAAGATCCACCCCGACACCGGACTGCCGATCGCCTCCTCCGGCGTCGACTGGACCTCCGTCTTCGGCGAGGAGATGGTCAAGCTCGGCAACGAGCGCGCCGACATCGTCGCCATCACCGCGGCCATGCTCCAGCCCGTCGGCCTCGACAAGTTCGCCAAGGCATTCCCCGACCGGGTGTACGACGTCGGGATCGCCGAGCAGCACGGCGCGGTCTCCGCCGCCGGTCTCGCCACCGGCGGAGTGCACCCCGTCTTCGCCGTCTACGCGACCTTCCTCAACCGCGCCTTCGACCAGGTCCTGATGGATGTCGCCCTGCACCGCTGCGGAGTGACCTTCGTCCTCGACCGGGCCGGCATCACCGGCACCGACGGCGCCTCCCACAACGGCATGTGGGACATGTCGATCCTCCAGTGCGTCCCCGGACTGCGGATCGCCGCCCCCCGAGACGCCGACCAGGTCCGCGCCCAGCTGCGCGAGGCCGTCGCCGTCGAGGACGCCCCGACCGTGGTCCGCTTCTCCAAGGGCGCGGTCGGCCCGGCCGTGCCCGCCGTCGCCCGCATCGGCGGCATGGACGTGCTGCGCAGGACCGACGAGGGCACGGCGGACGTCCTGCTGGTCTCCGTCGGCGCGCTCGCCCCGATGTGCCTCGACATCGCCGACCTGCTGGCCAAGCAGGGCATCACGACGACCGTCGTCGACCCCCGCTGGGTCAAACCCGTCGACGAGGCACTCGCCCCGCTCGCCGAGCAGCACCGCGTTGTTGTCACCGTCGAGGACAACAGCCGCGCCGGCGGGGTCGGTTCCGCCGTCGCCCAGGCGCTGCGCGACGCCGGCGTCGACGTCCCCCTGCGCGACTTCGGCATCCCGCCGCGCTTCCTCGACCACGCCTCGCGCAGCGAGGTCCTGGCCGAGATCGGGCTGACAGCGCCGGACATCGCACGCCAGGTCACCGGCCTGGTCGCGAAGCTGGACGGCCGGCTGGCGCACTCGCCCACCGAGGCCGCCAGGGACTGAGGCAAGAGCCCGCCGGAACCGCCGAAGGGCCGTTCGGTCCGCCCTGTACGGGTGGTCCGAACGGCCCATCCGTGTGAAATACGGCGTCACCGCCGACGCGGGGCCGCACGCCTCCCGATCATGGCCGGATGAACGCGCACACGGAGGTACGCCGTTGAGTACCCAGCAGTCCCCGGGACCGGCCGGAAACGGCATCTTCCGCACCAAGAACATCGAGCAGTCGATCCGCGACACCGAGGATCCCGAGCACGCGCTCAGAAAGTCCCTCTCCGCCCTCGATCTGACGGTCTTCGGCGTCGGCGTGATTATCGGCACCGGCATTTTTGTCCTGACCGGCGTCGTCGCACGGCAGACCGCGGGACCGGCCACCGCCCTCGCCTTCGTCGTCGCCGGCGTCGTCTGCGCGCTGGCCGCCCTCTGCTACGCCGAGTTCGCCTCGACCGTGCCGGTCGCCGGATCCGCGTACACCTTCTCGTACGCCTCGCTCGGCGAACTGCCCGCCTGGATCATCGGCTGGGACCTCGTCCTGGAACTGGCCCTCGGCTGCGCGGTGGTGGCGGTCGGCTGGTCCGGCTACGTCCGCTCGCTCATGGGCAACGCGGGACTGAGTATGCCCGACGGGCTCTCCGGCACCCACGACGGGCACTTCGGCTTCGACCTGCTCGCCTTCCTCCTCGTCCTCGCCCTGACCGCGATCCTCGTCGTCGGGATGAAGCTCTCCTCCCGGATCACCTCGGTCATCGTGGGCATCAAGGTCACCGTCGTCCTGCTGGTCATCATCGTCGGCGCGTTCTTCATCAAGAGCGCCAACTACCACCCGTTCATCCCGCCGTCCGAGCCGCGCACCGGCGAGAGCGGACTGAGCGCCCCGATCATCCAGCTCATGGCCGGATTCACCCCCAGCGACTTCGGCGTCATGGGCATCTTCACCGCCGCCGCCGTGGTCTTCTTCGCCTTCATCGGCTTCGACATCGTCGCGACCGCCGCCGAGGAGACCGTCCACCCGCAGCGCGACGTGCCGCGCGGCATCCTCGGCTCCCTCATCATCTGCACCGTGCTCTACGTCGCCGTCTCGCTCGTCGTCACCGGGATGCAGCACTACACCGACCTGTCCGTCGACGCCCCGCTCGCCGACGCGTTCAAGGCGGTCGGCCACCCCTTCTGGGCCGGACTGATCAGCTTCGGCGCGGCCGTCGGACTCACCTCGGTCTGCATGATCCTGCTGCTCGGCCAGACCCGGGTCTTCTTCGCGATGAGCCGCGACGGGCTGCTGCCGCGGACCTTCTCCCGGGTCCACCCGAGGTTCGGCACGCCCTACCGCTCGACCCTCCTCCTCGGGCTGGTCGTGGCGGTCGTCGCGGGCTTCACCTCCATCGAGGAACTCGCCGAACTCGTCAACATCGGCACGCTGTTCGCCTTCGTCGTGGTCGCCCTCGGCGTCATCATCCTCCGCCGGACCCGCCCCGACCTGCCGCGCTCGTTCCGCACCCCGCTCGTGCCGTACGTACCGATCGCGTCCGTCCTCGCGTCCCTGTGGCTGATGCTCAACCTGCCCGCCGAGACCTGGCTGCGCTTCGGCATCTGGATGGTCATCGGCTTCGTCGTCTACTTCGTCTACGGCCGCGCCCACAGCCGCCTCGGCCGCCTCGGCAAGAGCTAAGGGGCGGCGGACCGGCGTACGGTCCGGGGGCCGACACACTCCGCGCCGTACGCCGCCACCCGCCCCCGCAGCTCCCGGTCGGCCGTGACGACCACACAGGGCACCCCGCCGGCCGCCGCCCGCGCCGCCAGCTCCGTGATCAGGTCGTCGCCGCTGCCGGTCGCCGCTTCCACCCGTACCCCCGCCACCGGCTCCACACCCCGGGCCGCGCCCTCCACCACGAGCACCACCTCGACCGGGCCCTGATACCCCGGCAACCCCGCCTCGGCGTACGGTACGAGGCCGTCCCGCAGCCGCTCGGTGGCCCCGCGCCGGTCCCGCCACCAGCCGTCCGGGACGGACCCCACCACATTCGCCGCGTCGACGATCACTTGCCTCAGCACACCGGGCAGCCTGCCACAGCGAACCGCGCCGGAGCCCCCGCGTACTATCGTGGCTGGGTTTCCGGCGGCTCAGGAAGGCGGCCAGCAGGCCATGACAGCGCTCCCCGCGACCACCGGCTGGCTCCTGCGCGGCAAGGACGGCAGGCTCACGGCGTACGCGCCGACGGCCGCCGGCGTGCTGCGCTGGACCGAGCGACAGGTGGGCGGCCCGGACTGGACGGGCCCCGAACTCCTCGCGGCCGAGGGGCTGCTGCCCCATCTCGCCATCGCCCGCAGCGAGGCGGGCTTCGTACATCTGCTCGCCGTACGGAAGCGGCCCCGGGCCGAGGGGCCCGACGACACGGATCTCGTGCACGCCATCCAGTTCCAGACGGGCCGGCCGCTGCGGGACTGGTTCTCGCTCGGCAACCCGCACGGCAAGGACCTGGAGAAGGGCGCCGCGATCGGTCTGCCGTCCATCATCGTGGACGACACCGACTCCGTGCAGCTCTTCGTGCGGAACGCGAACGGCGGACTCTCCGTCAAACGGCAGACCCCCACCGGCCGTTGGAAGGCCTGGGGCGGCGCCAACCCCAAGGGGAAGCCGCTGACCGGCGAGACCGCCGCCGCCCTCACCGACCACGGTCTGGTCGATCTGCTCGTCCCCGCGGGCGACTCCCTCGTGCGCTGGTTCCGCGGCAAGTCCGACTCAGGGCTGGTGCGTTCCGACGACGAGCCGGCGGCCCGCGCCGAGTCCGGCACCCTCGTCGCCGAGCGCACCGGACCCGGCCGGCTCACCCACTTCTGGCGCGACGCCGACGACGGCGCGGTCCGCGCCTGGCGGCCGGGGAAGGAGCCCCTTCCGCTCGGCGGCCGGGGCACCGGCCCGCTGGCCGCGCTCCGTACCGCCATCGACGGCCACGACTGCGTGATCCTGGCCCAGTGCGGCACCGACGGCCGCCCCAGCATCGCCGCCTACCCGACGGAGGACGAGGCCGCCGGTCTCAACTGGACCCGCATCGGCGACCGGTGCGTCGGCGCGCCCGCCCTCGCCCTCGACGGCACCGGCCGGGTGGTCCTGGCGGCGATGGGCGAGGACGGCGCCCTGCGGGTGGCCCGCCAGAAGGCGGAGCCGGGCCTCGCGCTGGAGGCATGGACCCGTATCTGAGAACGGGCCGTACGGGAATCGGGCCGCACGGGAACGGGCCGCACGGGCGATCCCCGTACGGCCCGCTCCCGGCCGGTCAGTACACCTGAGCCCGCGCCTACGCCGGCACGCTGGCCACACCCGGCGCCAGGAACGGCTTCCCGTTCACCCGCTCCGAGACACCCGCCCGGTCCAGGTACGGGGTGACGCCGCCCAGGTGGAAGGGCCAGCCGGCCCCCGTGAGCAGGCAGAGGTCGATGTCCTGCGCCTCCGCGACCACACCCTCGGCCAGCATCAGCCCGATCTCCTGCGCCACCGCGTCCAGCACCCGGTCCCGGGTCTGCTCCTCGGTCAGCACGGTGTCGCCCTGCTTCAGCAGCGCGGCGACCTCCGGGTCCAGCTCCGGCTTCCCGGATCCGTACACGTAGAACCCGCGCTTGCCGGCCTTCACGACCGCCGCCAGATTCTCCGAGACGGTGAACCGCTCGGGGAACGCGCCGTGCAGCGTCTGAGACACATGCAGCCCGATCGCGGGCCCGACCAGCTCCAGCAGCACCAGCGGCGACATCGGCAGCCCGAGGGGCTCCACCGCGCGCTCCGCCACCTCGACCGGGGTGCCCTCGTCGATGACGTTCTGGATCTCGCCCATGAAGCGGGTCAGGATGCGGTTGACGACGAACGCCGGGGCGTCCTTCACCAGCACCGCCGACTTCTTCAGCTTCTTCGCCACCCCGAACGCCGTCGCCAGCGACGCGTCGTCCGTCCGCTCCCCGCGCACGATCTCCAGCAGGGGCAGGATCGCGACCGGGTTGAAGAAGTGGAAGCCGACGACCCGCTCGGGGTTCTTCAGCTTCGACGCCATCTCGGAGACCGACAGTGACGAGGTGTTCGTGGCGAGGATCGCGTGCGCCGGAGCGACCGCCTCCACCTCGGCGAACACCTGCTGCTTGACGCCCATCTCCTCGAAGACGGCCTCGATCACGAAGTCCGCGTCCGCGAAGCCCTCGGCCTTGTCCAGCACGCCCGTCACGAGCGCCTTGAGGCGATTGGCCTTGTCCTGGTTGATACGGGACTTCAGCAGCAGCTTATCGATCTCGGCGTGGACATAGCCCACCCCCTTGTCGATCCGGTCCTGGTCGATGTCCGTCAGCACGACGGGCACCTCCAGCCTGCGCACGAACAGCAGCGCCAGCTGCGAGGCCATCAGCCCCGCGCCGACGACGCCCACCTTGGAGACGGGCCGGGCCAGCGCCTTGTCCGGAGCCCCGGCCGGCCGCTTGGCACGCCGCTGCACCAGATTGAACGCGTAGATACCGGACCGCAGTTCGCCGCCCATGATCAGATCGGCCAGCGCCGTGTCCTCGGCGTCGAACCCGGCCTGGAGATCGCCGTCCTTGGCCGCCGCGATGATCTCCAGCGCGCGGTACGCGGCCGGTGCGGCGCCGTGCACCTTGGAGTCGGCGAAGGCACGGCCCCTGGCGACGGCCTGGTCCCAGGCCTCACCCCGGTCGACCTCGGGCCGTTCGACGCTCACCTCGCCCTTCAGCACGCCCGCCGTCCACACCAGCGAGCGCTCCAGGAAGTCCGCGCCCTCGAACAGGGCGTCGGCGATGCCCAGTTCACGCACCTGGGCGCCCTTGAGCTGACGGTTCTGGTTGAGCGAGTTCTCGATGACGACCGAGACCGCCCTGTCCGCGCCGATCAGGTTCGGCAGCAGCGTGCAGCCGCCCCAGCCCGGCACCAGCCCGAGGAAGACCTCGGGCAGCGAGAACGCCGCCGCGGCCGACGACACCGTACGGTACGAGCAGTGCAGCCCGATCTCGACACCGCCGCCCATCGCTGCGCCGTTGTAGTACGCGAACGTCGGCACGGCCAGCGCGGCCAGCCGCTTGAACACCTCGTGGCCGCCCCTGCCGATGGCCAGCGCGTCCTCGTGGCGCTTCAGCAGCTCCACACCCTTGAGGTCGGCGCCGACCGCGAAGATGAACGGCTTGCCCGTCACCCCAGCGCCGACGATCGAACCCTCCGCCGCCTCCGCCTCGACCTGGTCGATCGCCGCGTCCAGGTTCGCCAGGGACTGCGGGCCGAACGTCGTCGGCTTGGTGTGGTCGAGACCGTTGTCCAGCGTGATCAGCGCGAACCGCCCGGCACCGCCCGGCAGTTCGAGATGGCGCACCTGCGCCTGTGTGACGACCTCGCCGGGGAACAGCTCGGCCGCGCCCCTCAGGAGTTCCGCTGTGCTCACTTGTCTCCTCCGTCGAAGTGCGGGTTTTCCCAGACGACCGTCGCGCCCATGCCGAAGCCCACACACATCGTGGTCAGGCCGTAGCGCACCTGCGGCTGCTCCTCGAACTGCCGCGCCAGCTGCGTCATCAGCCGTACGCCGGAGGAGGCCAGCGGGTGGCCGAACGCGATGGCGCCGCCGTACTGGTTGACGCGCGCGTCGTCGTCGGCGATCCCGTAGTGGTCCAGGAAGGCCAGCACCTGTACGGCGAAAGCCTCGTTGACCTCGAACAGCCCGATGTCCCCGATCGAGAGCCCCGCCTTGGCGAGCGCCTTCTCGGTCGCGGGGATCGGCCCATACCCCATCACCTCGGGCTCCACACCAGCGAAGGCGTACGACACGAGCCGCATCCGCACCGGCAGGCCCTGCTCGCGCGCGAAGTCCTCGGCGGCGATCAGCGAGGCGGTCGCGCCGTCGTTGAGCCCCGCCGCGTTGCCCGCGGTGACCCGGCCGTGCGGCCGGAACGGCGTCTTGAGCCCGGCCAGCATCTCCCGCGTCGTACCGGGGCGCATCGGCTCGTCGGCGGTGACGAGCCCCCAGCCGGTCTCGCCCACATCGGCGTTGGTGCGCCGTACCGAGATCGGCACCAGATCCTGCTGGATCTTCCCGTTCGCGTACGCCTTCGCCGCCTTCTCCTGCGAGTGCACCGCGTACTCGTCCGCGCGGGCCTTCGTCAGATGCGGGAACCGGTCGTGCAGATTCTCCGCCGTCATGCCCATGAACAGCGCGGCCTCGTCGACCAGCTTCTCCGACACGAACCGCGGGTTCGGGTCGACGCCCTCACCCATCGGGTGCCGGCCCATGTGCTCGACGCCCCCGGCCACCACCACGTCGTACGCGCCGAAGGCGATCGAGCCCGCGGTCGTGGTGACGGCGGTCAGCGCGCCGGCGCACATGCGGTCGATCGAGTACCCGGGCACGGACTGCGGCAGCCCCGCGAGAATTCCCGCGGTCCGCCCGAGCGTCAGCCCCTGGTCACCGATCTGCGTGGTCGCCGCGATGGCGACCTCGTCGATACGGCCGGGATCGAGGTCCGGGTTGCGGCGCAGCAGCTCCCGGATCGCCTTGACGACGAGGTCGTCGGCCCGCGTCTCGTGATAGACGCCCTTCGGGCCCGCCTTGCCGAACGGGGTGCGGACGCCGTCGACAAAGACGACATCCCTGACGGTACGAGGCACGATGGCTCTCCTCCAGGGTGCGGGGTGGCACGCTTCCGCTCCCCATGCTACTTGCGAGTAACCAACCTGCCCACCCCCGGTGGTGAGCGATCGCTCTCACCCGGCCCTGTGGGGCGCCGATCGGCGCCCCACGCGTCACCGTCAGGGATCGGCTCAGCCCGCGGGCGACACCGCGCGGGCCAGCAGCGGCGCCACCTGCTCCACCTGCCAGGCCCGTGCCCCGTACCCCGTGAGCGCCTCGGCCACCGCCTCCACCGAACGCTCGCGCGGCGGCTCCCAGCACACCCGCCGGACCGTGTCCGGTGTGATCAGGTTCTCCTGCGGCATGTTCAGCTGCTCCGCCAGCGCCGAGACGGCCGTCCGCGCCGCCGACAGCCGGGCCGCCGCCTCCGGGTCCTTGTCGGCCCAGGAGCGCGGCGGCGGCGGACCCGCGACGGTCTGGCCGGGCTGGGGCAGCGCGCTGTCGGGCAGCTCCTTCGCCCGGTCGACCGCCGCCTGCCACTGTTCGAGCTGGCGTCTTCCCATCCGCCCGAACCCGGGCAGCCCGATGAGCCCCTGGGCGTCGCCGGGCATGGCGAGGGACGCCTCGATGATCGCGGTGTCGCTGAGCACCTTGCCGGGGGAGACGTCGCGCCGCTGCGCGACCCGGTCGCGGGTCGTCCACAGTTCGCGTACGGCGGCCATCTGGCGGCGGCGGCGCACCTTGTGCATCCCGGAGGTACGGCGCCAGGGGTCCTTGCGCGGGGGCGCCGGCGGGGCGGCGGCGATGGCGTCGAACTCCTGGTGGGCCCAGTCGAGCTTGCCCTGCCGGTCGAGCTCCTTCTCCAGCGCGTCCCGCAGGTCGATCAGCAGCTCGACATCGAGCGCCGCGTAACGGAGCCAGGGCTCGGGGAGCGGGCGGGTCGACCAGTCGACGGCGGAGTGCCCCTTCTCCAGGGCGTACCCGAGGACGTTCTCGACCATGGCGCCGAGGCCGACGCGGGGGAAGCCCGCGAGCCGGCCGGCCAGCTCGGTGTCGAACAGCCGGGTCGGCGTCATGCCTATTTCGCGCAGGCACGGAAGGTCCTGGGTGGCGGCGTGCAGGATCCACTCGGTGTCGGCGAGCACCTCGCCGAGCCCGGAGAGATCGGGGCAGCCGACCGGGTCGATCAGCGCGCTGCCGGCGCCCTCGCGGCGCAGCTGGACGAGGTAGGCGCGCTGGCCGTACCGGTAGCCGGACGCGCGCTCGGCGTCGACGGCGACGGGTCCGGTGCCGGCGGCGAAGGCCGCGATCACCTCGGCGAGCGCCTCGTCGGTGGCCACCACGGGCGGGATGCCCTCGCGGGGCTCCAGCAAGGGGATCGGCGCCGATTCGACGTCGGCCGGGGGCTGCGACATCAGCGGCTGGTGCCGCGGGCCCCCGGTAGCTCGCAGTGCTGGCTCTGCTGCGGTGTCTTGGGCGTCGGTCACCGGTCAAGGGTATCCGTGAACGGACGGCGCCCGTCGACGGAACGTTCCGTCGACGGGCGGTGGGGGCGAGAAGTGGTCAGTGGATGATTCCGGTCCGGAGGGCCACGGCGACCATTCCGGCCCGGTCGCCCGTGCCGAGCTTGCGCGCGATCCGGGCGAGATGGCTCTTCACGGTGAGGGCGGACAGGCCCATCGAGACGCCGATGGCCTTGTTGGACTGGCCCTCGGCGACGAGCCGGAGCACCTCGACCTCGCGGCCGGACAGCTCGCGGTAGCCGCCGGGGTGGCTCGGGGCGCCGGGCGGGCGGCGGTGCATCCGCTGTCCGGCGCCGATGGGGGCGGCGCCGGGACGGCCCGGGTGGCCGATGTTGGTACGGGTTCCGGTGACGACGTAGCCCTTGACGCCGCCCGCGAGGGCGTTGCGCACCGCGCCGATGTCATCGGCGGCGGAGAGGGCGAGGCCGTTGGGCCAGCCCGCCGCACGGGTCTCGGACAGCAGGGTCAGCCCGGAACCGTCGGGCAGATGGACGTCGGCAACGCAGATGTCGCGCGGGTTGCCGACGCGGGGGCGGGCCTCCGCGATGGACGACGCCTCGATGACGTCACGTACTCCGAGGGCCCACAGGTGGCGGGTGACGGTGGAGCGGACGCGGGGGTCGGCCACGACGACCATGGCCGTCGGCTTGTTCGGGCGGTAGGCGACCAGGCTTGCGGGCTGCTCAAGGAGAACGGACACCAGGCCTCCTGGGGAAGGTGCGGGTCGGAGCCGGCCGGGGATGGGGCTGAAGCCGGGGCGAACCGTGCGGGAAGGGTCAATGACCTCTTCGGCAGCAATCCCGCTCGCCTTTAGAGAATGATCACGAATTAGTGAGTAACAATTCGGGCAATTCGGATGCGTGATCGATCATCCTACGAGTGGTCCCACCCGGAAGCGCCCCCGCGTACGCCCCGGCGGCCGGGCCGGCGGGACAGAGGCGGGGGCGCTTCCGGGCGGGACGTCACGGGTCGGGCGTCACGAGGGCGGCGTCACGGGGTCTGCGGCCCGCGCCGCTGCGGCAGCGACACCACGCCCGCGCCCGTCCCGGTCTCGCCGGGCCCCGGCACCGCCCCCGGGGAGACCGGCGGCACCCCCGCGACCTGGCAGAGCAGATCGCACCAGGCCGCCAGATGCGCCGCCGTGTCCGGCACCCCGCCGCGCCCCTCGCGCGGGGTCCACGACGCCCGGATCTCGATCCGCGTCGCCGGCCGGCGCTCCGCGAGACCGCCGAAGTAGTGCGACCCGGCCCGCGTGACGGTGCCGCTCGCCTCCCCGTACGACAGCCCGCGCGCCTCCAGCGCGCCCGTCAGCCAGGACCAGCACACCTCCGGCAGCAGCGGATCGGCGGCCATCTCCGGCTCCAGCTCCGCCCGTACGAGCGTCACCAGCCGGAAGGCGCCCTGCCAGGCGTCGTGGCCCGACGGGTCGTGCAGCAGGATGAGCCGGCCGTCCGCGAGATCGTCCTCGCCGTCCACGACGGCCGCCTCCAGCGCGTACGCGTACGGCGCGAGCCGCTTCGGCGGTGGCGTCGGGTCGAGCTCGATCCCCGGCCGTGGCCTGGCCGCCCGCAGTGCGTCGACCGCCGCACGGAACGCGGCCGGAACGGCCGGTGCGGCCGGTGCGGAATCGCCCTCCATGCCGCCCTCGCCGCCTGTTCCCTCGGTGCCGTTGGAATGATCGGAAAACTGTCCCTGAGCCGCAGCCATGCGGGGAAGAGTAGGCGGAACCCGCGTCCCGCGCAGGGAGAGACACCCTGGCCGGGGCGGCGGCTTCCCCGTACATGCGAAGATTCTGGTCGTGAGCGCCAACGACCGCCCTTCGGGCCAGCAGACGAAGACGTACGAATCGGCCTTTATGAAGGCATGCAGGCGCGAGCCCGTGCCGCACACGCCGGTCTGGTTCATGCGGCAGGCGGGGCGCTCACTGCCGGAGTATCTGAAGGTGCGTGAGGGGATTCCGATGCTGGAGTCCTGCATGCGGCCCGAGCTGGTCGCCGAGATCACCCTCCAGCCGGTACGGCGTCACAAGGTCGACGCGGCCATCTACTTCAGCGACATCGTCGTCCCCCTCAAGGCGATCGGCCTCGACCTCGACATCAAGCCCGGCGTCGGCCCCGTCGTCGCCGAGCCGATCCGCACCCGCGCCGACCTCGCCCGGCTGCGCGACCTCACCCCCGACGACGTCTGGTACGTCACCGAGGCGATGGGCCTGCTCACCGCCGAACTCGGAGAGACCCCGCTCATCGGCTTCGCCGGCGCGCCCTTCACCCTCGCCAGCTACCTCGTGGAGGGCGGCCCGTCCCGCAACCACGAGCACACCAAGGCGATGATGTACGGCGACCCCCAGCTCTGGGCCGACCTGCTCGACCGGCTCGCGGACATCACCGCCGCCTTCCTCAAGGTCCAGATCGAGGCGGGCGCGAGCGCCGTCCAGCTCTTCGACTCATGGGTGGGCGCGCTGGCCCCCGCCGACTACCTGCGCTCCGTCCAGCCCGCCTCCGCCAAGGTCTTCGACGCGGTCGCCCCGTACGGAGTGCCGCGCATCCACTTCGGCGTGGGCACGGGCGAACTGCTCGGCGCGATGGGCGAGGCCGGCGCGGATGTCGTCGGCGTCGACTGGCGCGTCCCGCTCGACGAGGCCGCCCGCCGGGTCGGCCCCGGCAAGGCGCTCCAGGGCAATCTGGACCCGGCCGTCCTGTTCGCCCCCACGGCCGCGGTGGAGACCAAGACCCGCGAGGTGCTCGACGCGGCGGCCGGTCTTGAAGGACACATCTTCAACCTCGGCCACGGCGTGCTGCCGACCATGGACCCGGACGCGCTGTCCCGGCTCGTCGAGTACGTACACACCGAGACGGCCCGCTGAGGCGTCCGCACGAGGACCCGCACGCGGACGGCTACATGCCGGCGGCGCGCACCGCTGTCACCGCCTTGCGCGCCGCCACCAGCACCGGGTCCCAGACCGGCGAGAAGGGCGGCGCGTAGCCGAGGTCCAGGGTGGTCATCCGCTCCACGGTCATCCCGGCCGTGAGCGCCACCGCCGCGATGTCCACCCGCTTCGCGCTGCCCTCCCGGCCGACGATCTGGACGCCCAGCAGCCGCCCCGTCCGGCGCTCCGCGAGCATCTTGACCGTCATCGGGGCCGCGCCCGGGTAGTAACCGGCGCTGTTGGTGGACTCGACGGTGGCGCTCACGTACCGCAGCCCCGCCCGGTCGGCGTCCTTCTCGCGCAGCCCCGTCCGGGCGATCTCCAGCGCGCAGACCTTGCTCACGGCCGTCCCGACGACCCCGGGGAAGGTGGCGTAACCGCCGCCCGCGTTCGCGCCGATGATCTGGCCGTGCTTGTTCGCGTGGGTGCCGAGCGCGATATGCCGGTACGCGCCCGAGACCAGGTCGAGAACCTCCACGCAGTCACCGCCGGCCCAGATGTTCCCGTGCCCGCGCACCCGCATCGACAGGTCGGTGAGCAGCCCGCCGTACGCGCCGAGCGGCAGCCCCGCCGCGCCCGCCAGCGTGGTCTCCGGCTCGACGCCGATGCCCAGCACGACGACATCGGCCGGGTACTCGGCGTCCTCGGTGACCACCGCCCGCGCCCGGCCGTCCGCGCCGGTGAGGATCGCGGTGACCGCGGAGCCGCCCACCGTGGTGATCCCCATGGAGTCCATCGCCGCGTGCACGAGCCGGCCCATATCGGGGTCGAGCGTCGCCATCGGCTGCTCGCCCCGGTGCACGACCGTCACCTCGTACCCCCGCTTCAGCAGCGCCTCCGCCATCTCGACGCCGATATAGCCGGCGCCCACGACGACCGCGCGCCCGCCCTCCGTACGGGCCAGCGTGTCCAGCAGCGCCTGGCCGTCGTCGAGGGTCTGCACCCCGTGCACGCCCGGCGCGCCGATGCCGGGCAGCGCGGGCCGCACCGGCCGGGCGCCCGTCGCGACGACCAGCTTGTCGAACCCCGTCCAGCTCTCCGCACCGGTATCGAGGTCACGGGCCCGCACCCGCTGCCCCGGGACATCGATCTCCACGGCCTCGGTGCGCATCCGCAGATCAATGGCTCGTTCTCGATGCTCCTCGGGCGTCCGCGCGATCAACGCGGCACGCTCCGTGACGTCCCCGCCCACCCAGTACGGGATGCCGCACGCGGAGTACGAGGTGAAGTGGCCGCGCTCGAAGGCGACGATCTCCAGCTCCGCCGGACTCCGCTCCCTGCGGGCCTGCGACGCGGCGGACATGCCCGCCGCGTCGCCGCCGATGACCACCATGCGCTCCGCCGCCATCGCGTGCACCTCCGTCTCCAGGATCTGGGAGGCACGCTACGCCGGTGGCGGTGGATCAGTCCTGCTCGCCCCTCGGCTCCTCCTGCTCCTCACTCGGCTTCGGGGCCCCGGCCGGGCCACGGCTCCGGGTCCGCGAGTACCGGACGCCCGGCCGGAAGCGGTCGCGCGCCCACCGGCCGCTGACCAGCCGCCACAGCACGTACAGCGCCCCGAACACGGCCGCGAACGGGAGCACCGCGCCGAGCACCACCGAGATCAGGCGCACCGTCGTGACCAGCGCGTCCCAGCCGCCGCCGAGCGCGTCCAGGAACCCCGGGTCGTCGTCCTTCTTCTTCTCCTCCACGGCCTTCGCCGGAGCCTCGGTGAGCTCCAGGGTGATCGTGGCCAGCGCGGTGCGGTTCTTGAGGGACGCCTGGCGCGCCAGGAGCGACTCCAGCTCCGCCTGACGGGTGCTCAGCTCCCCTTCCAGCTCCACCACATCGCTGAGCTTCTCGGCCTGGTCCATCAGCTCCCGCACCCGCGCCACGCTCGCCCGCTGCGAGGCGACCCTGCTGTTGACGTCGACCACCTGGTCGGTGACGTCCTTGGCGTTGGTGCTGCGCGCCAGCAGCTTTCCGGTGCCCGCGAGTTCCCGCAGGACCGCGTCGTACGACTCCTGCGGAACGCGCAGCACGACGGTCGAGTTCACCTCGTCGCCCGCCGAGCCGCCCTCCGTGGTCTCGCTCTGGACGAGGCCGCCCGCGGTCACGGCCGCCGCCCGCGCCACGTCGATCGCCTTCTCGGCGCTCTTGACCCGCACGGACAGCCTGGCGGTACGGATCACATGCGTACCGGCGGGGTTCGTGGTGTCCGCGGTCGTGCCCTTGCCGCCCGGCGCCCCGGCGCCCGCCCGGTCGGCGGAGTCCTGTGCGGAGCCCTTCGCGTCGGCCGGCTGTTCCTGCGCGAGCGACTTGTCGCTCGCGCTCATGTCGCTGCCGCTGCATCCCGTGAGTACGAGCGAGGCGGTGAGCAGTGCTGCCGCGATCATCGGTGTCCTGCGCATGATCGGCCCCCTGAGGTGGTTGTCGTGATGCCGGTTCGACGTACGGGACGGGTGCGCGGGTTGCCCATTCGGGGTTCCGAAGCGGTCACGGTCGGGACTCGGTACGGGATGCGGGGGCCGGCCGGCCGTTTGAGAGAGTGGGTCGCATGGAGTCGTCGAGCGCACCACACCGGGACCCGGCCGCATCCGCCGGCCATGTCGTCGTCATCGGGGGCGGCATCGCCGGCCTGGCCGCCGCGCACCGGCTGCTGGCCGCCGGGGTGCGGGTGACGCTCCTGGAGGCCACCGCCCGGCTGGGCGGAAAGCTGTGGGCCGGCGATATCGAGGGCGCCCCCGTCGACCTCGGCGCCGAGTCGATGCTGGCCCGCCGGCCCGAGGGGGTCGCGCTGGCCGAGGCCGTCGGGCTCGGGCCCCGGCTTCAGCCGCCCACCGCCACCACCGCCTCCGTATGGACCCGCGGGCGGCTGCGGCCGATGCCCAAGGGCCATGTGATGGGCGTGCCCGGCGACCCGGCCGCGCTCGCCGGACTGCTCTCCGAGGAGGGCCTCGCCCGGCTGGCCCGGGAGCCGCGGCTGCCGCCCACCGAGATCGGCGAGGACATCGCCGTCGGCGCGTACGTGGCGGACCGGCTCGGCCGCGAGGTCGTCGACCGGCTGGTGGAGCCGCTGCTCGGCGGGGTGTACGCGGGCGACGCGTACCGCATCTCCATGAAGGCGGCCGTCCCGCAGCTCTTCGACGCGGCCCGCGCCCACGGCTCGCTGCTGGCGGCCGTCCGCGATATCCAGGCGAAGACCGCCCCGGCCGGACAGGGGCCGGCCCGGCCGGTCTTCGCGGGCATCGAGGGCGGCGTGGGCCGGCTCGCCGTCGCCGTCGCCGACGCGGTACGGGCGGGCGGCGGCGAGATCATCCTGGAGACGCCCGCCCTCGGCCTGACCCGCGGCGCGGACGGCTGGCACATCCGCACCACCGGGCGACCGCTGACCGCCGACGGAGTGATCATGGCGGCGCCCGCCTGGTCCGCCTCCGTGCTCCTCGCCGAGGAGTCCCCGGCCGCCGCCGCCGGGCTCGCCACCGTCGAGTACGCCTCGATGGCCCTGGTCACCATGGCGTTCCGGCGCGACGAGGTGGCCGCCGTACTGCCCGACGGCAGCGGCTTCCTCGTACCGCCCGTGGACGGACACACCATCAAGGCGTCGACCTTCTCCACCCGCAAGTGGGGCTGGGTCGCGGACGCCGCGCCCGGCCTGTTCGTGCTGCGCACCTCCATCGGCCGCTACGGCGAGGAGGAGCAGCTCCAGCGCGAGGACGCCGAACTCGTCGACGTCTCCCTGCGCGACCTCGGCGCGGCGGTCGGACTCACCGCGCGGCCGGTGGCCACCGAGGTGACCCGGTGGACCGACGGCCTGCCGCAGTACCCCGTCGGCCATCAGGACCGGGTCGCGCGGATCCGCGAGGCGGTGGCGAAGCTGCCGGGGCTGCGGGTCTGCGGCGCGGCGTACGACGGCGTCGGCATCCCGGCCTGTGTCGCGAGCGCGCAACGGGCCGCGGACGAGATCATCGCCACGTCGACCCTGGCGCGGGGCACCGGCCGGGGCGCGGGAGAATAGCCGTATGACTGCTGCTCCAGAGAAGATCCCGAACGCGGGCAAGAAGGCCAAGGACCTCAACGAGGTCATCCGCTACACGCTGTGGTCCGTCTTCAGACTGCGCGAGGCCCTGCCCGAGGACCGCACCGGTTACGCGGACGAGGTCCAGGAGCTGTTCGACCAGCTCGGAGCCAAGGACATCACCGTGCGCGGCACGTACGACGTGTCCGGGCTGCGCGCGGACGCCGACGTCATGATCTGGTGGCACGCCGAGACCGCGGACGAACTCCAGGACGCGTACAACCGCTTCCGCCGCACCCGCCTCGGCCGCGCGCTGGAGCCGGTCTGGTCGAACATGGCGCTGCACCGCCCCGCCGAGTTCAACAAGTCGCACGTCCCGGCCTTCCTCGCCGACGAGACGCCCCGCGACTACGTCAGCGTCTATCCGTTCGTACGCAGTTACGACTGGTACCTGCTGCCGGACGAGGAGCGGCGCACGATGCTCGCGGACCACGGCAAGATGGCGCGCGGTTACCCGGACGTACGCGCCAACACTGTGGCATCCTTCTCGCTCGGCGACTACGAGTGGATCCTGGCCTTCGAGGCCGACGAGCTGTACCGGATCGTCGACCTGATGCGTCATCTGCGCGGCTCCCAGGCGCGCCTGTACGTACGGGAAGAGGTGCCGTTCTACACCGGCCGCCGCAAGTCGGTGGCGGATCTGGTGGCCGGGCTCGCCTAGGCCCTAGGGCGGGGCCCGGACCTGACGTGGTCGGTCCGCTCAGTGGCGGACCCGGCCATTCCACCCGGAAGATCAGACGACGGGCGGCAGTTGCCTGCTGCGCGCCCGCCCGTCCAGCGACACCGGGTTCGGCTCCGGGTTCCCATCGGCCGCTGACCGCGCGCGGCCGATGGAACCCGGGTCGGTGCTCCCCCGGGGAGCGCATTCGGGAAATATCATGGGCATGACACCCTGCTCGGGTTAGTGTGGGCGCGGCGCTTCCCGGCACCGCGCGTCGTACAGCGGCCGGTCCTGAAGCGCTCGTTGTTGTCCACAGACCGCTCGCTTCGGTCCGCGCACCCCGAGGGTCTGTACCGGTTCATGACATCCCACATAGCCCCGCTCCGGGCAGCCCTGCTCCTGCGTCGCCCGCCCGTCTGGCCGATAGCGGCGCTGTGGACCCTCGCTCTCGGCCTGTGGGGACTCTCCCGCGAGCAGAGCCTGTGGCGGGACGAGGCCGCGACCTGGCAGGTGGCGCTGCGCTCCACCGCCGAGATCCGGTACATGGTGGAGCAGGTCGACGTCGTGCACGGGCTCTACTACCTGCTGATGCGGGGGCTCTTCGTCTGGTTCGGGCCCAGCACCACGACGCTGCGGCTGCCCTCCGTGCTGGCGATGGCGGTGGCGGCGGCCTGTGTGGCGGTCATCGGCCACCGGCTGGCCGGGGCCTGGGCCGGGCTGGGCGGCGGGCTCGCGTTCGGGCTGCTTCCCGCCGTGCAGTTCTACCTCCAGGAGGGCCGCCCTTACGCGCTGGTGGCGGCCGGCGCCGGGATCGCGACCCTGCTGCTGGTCCGGGCGCTGGAGGGGCGCGGCGGGCCGGCGCTCTGGGCGGCGTACGGCGGTGTGGTCCTGCTGACCGGACTGCTGAACTGGCTGTCCCTGATGATCCTGTCCGCGCATCTGGCGACCCTGATCTGGGCGCGGGCCGAGCGCCGCCTGTGGACGCGCTGGGCGGTGGCCTCGGCGGCGGCGGTGGCCGGCGTACTGCCCCTGATCCTCTTCAGCCGGAACCAGTCCGAGCAGGTCTCCTGGATACCGCCGCTGACCTGGCACATGATGATCGGCCCCGCCGTCCTGCTGACGATCGGCGGCCTCGGGGCCCTGCTGGACCGGCCGCGTCCCGGCCGGCCGGCGGCGGCGGCCGTCGGACTGCCGCTGCTGGCGGTGCCGCAGCTCGGACTGGCCGGACTCTCGCTGGTGCGCCCGCTGTTCGTCGACCGCTACGTGGTGTTCAGCCTGCTTGGCCTGGCCCTGCTGATCGGCGTGGGGCTGGGCGCGGCGGTACGGGCGGCCGGGCCGCGCTTCCCGCGCGCGGCGGCCTGGATCCTGCCCGGGACGGTCGCCGTGGCGATGGCGGCCCTGCTCCCGCAGTCGCTGGCCAAGCGGTCCCCGGCGAGCCGGGTGGACGACGTCCTGGCGGTGGCGGCCGACGTTCGCCGGCTGAAGGAACCCGGGGGAGCGGTGGTCTTCGTACCGGCGGCGCGGCGCGACACCCGGTCGGTCTCCCCCGACGCCTTCACCGGTCTGCGCGACATCGCCCTGGAACGGAGCCCGGTGGCGTCGGGCACGCTCAAGGGTGTGGAGGCGGGCCCGGCCGGGATCCGGGAGGCGATGCTGGCCCAGGAGCGGATACTCCTGGTGACGGACGCGGAGACGGTGGCGAAGCCGTGGTCGGGGGAGCGCGACCGGGTGAAGATCTCCGTACTGGAGGAGCACTTCACGGTGGTGGCGGACAGCCAGGTCCGCGGCCGGCGGGTGACGGTGTACGAGCGCCTCACCCGGTGACCGGCGCGGACCTCAGCAGCGCGGATTTCAGCGGCGAGGACCTCAGTGGCGCGGACCTCAGCGGCGCGGAGCCGGATCGAGCCGCCGGTGGGGGTCGGCGAGCCGGTTTGCCCGTTCGAGCGAGACCGGGTTGGGTTCCGCGTGCGCCGCGCACTCGGCCCGCCGTACCGGGGCCTTCCCGTGCAGCAGATAGTCCTCCAGATAGGTGTCGACACAGGCGTTGGTGCCGCCCGCGACCCCGTGCGTGCCCGCGTTCTTCTCGGTCACGAGCACCGATCCCGGCAGCCGCCGCTGAAGCTCCAGGGCGCCCGCGTACGGGGTCGCCGCGTCCCGTTCGGCGGCCAGGATCAGCGTCGGGGGCAGCTCGCCGGGGCGGGTGCCGACGTCGAGCGGGGTCTGCCGGGGCGCCGGCCAGTAGGCGCACGGCAGATTCATGAAGGCGTTGTCCCACGTCTCGAAGGGCGCGGTCCTGGCGAGTTCGGTGTTGTCGCGGTCCCAGACCCGCCAGTCCGTCGGCCACGGCGCGTCGTTGCACTCGACGGCGGTGTAGACGGCGCTGCCGTTCTCGCTGTCGGCGGCGGCCTCGGGGTGGGGGGTGGCCTGCTCGATCAGCGGCTTGGGGTTGCCCTTGACGTACTCGGAGAGCGCCGTGGCGCGCATCGCCCAGTAGTCGTCGTAGTAACCGGCCGACAGCATCACGCCCTGGAGCTGACCGGGCCCGACCGTACCGCCGGCCGGCTCGTGGGTGACCCCGGCACGTACCTTCTCGTAGTTCTTGCGCACCTCTTCGGCATCGGTGCCCAGGTGGTACGCCTTGTCGTGCTTGGCGACCCAGGTCAGGAAGTCGGTCCAGCGCCGCTCGAACGCGGCGGACTGGTCGAGGTTGTTGCGGTACCAGATCTGCCGAGGGTCCGGGTCGACCGCCGAGTCGAAGACCATCCGGCGGACATGGGACGGGAAGAGCGTCGCGTACAGCGCGCCGAAGTACGTGCCGTACGAGGCGCCCATGAAGGTCAGCTTCGGCTCGCCGAGAGCGGCGCGCAGCACATCCAGATCGCGGGCGTTGTTCAGCGAGTTGTAGTGCGCCAGCGCGTCCCCCGCGTGGTCGGCGCAGCCCCGCGCGTACGCCTTCGCCTCGGCGATCCGCTCGCGCTTGTACGACTCGGAGGGGTGGACGGGGGACGGCGTGGGCGCCTTCAGGGCGTCCGCCGGGTCCTTGCAGGACAGCGGCGCCGAACGGCCCACCCCGCGGGGCGCGTAGCCGACGATGTCGTACGCGGCGGCGATCCGCTTCCACTCGGGCAGCGCGGCGGCCATCGGGAAGTACATGCTGGAGGCGCCGGGGCCACCGGGGTTGAAGACCAGCGCGCCCTGCCGTTGCGCTGCCGGAGCGCTCGCCGCGACACGGCTGACGGTCAGGGAGATCGTCCGGCCGGCGGGCGCCGCGTAGTCGAGGGGGACCTCGACCGTGCCGCAGGTGATGGGGGCGGGCAGCGACTCGGCCTCGGGACAGGCGCCGAACGCGATACCGGCCGCGGCGGCCCGCTCGGCCGCGCGCGCCACCCCGCGCGTCCCGTCGGCCCGGGCCCGCGCGGCGGCGCCCGCGTCCGGACCGGCACCGGGTCCGGCCGCGACCGCGCCGTCCGCGGGGGCGGCGACGAGCGCCGACAGAACCAGGGAGCCGAGGGCGGTCAGAGTCCCGCACTTCACTACTGCTCTCATCGCGTTCCCTTCGTGCGTGCGGCTGTGGGATCAACCGCCGAACCGAGAGAACGCGGCGCCGCCAGGACGACGCAAGGACCGCCGGACTGTGTCGGGTCCAATGACCCCGATGCGCCCCGCGTCCACTCCGGAGCGCGTCCCGGCGTGCGGGGCTGCTCACTTTCCCGCGAGGGCGGCGCGGGCCACGCGGACGAGCCGGGTCGCGCGGCGCGGCGGGCGCGCTCCGGCGCGCTCCTGCCACCACAGGGACAGGCGCCGCCGGGCCCGGTGGTTCTCGGGCCGTCCGGCGATCAGCAGATGCTCGGCGAAGTCGAGCGCGTCGCGCCGGTAGCCCGCGCGCATGGGCCGGCTCGCCGCGTACCCGAGGAACTCGGGGCGGTAGCCGTCGCCGAGGATCTCCGGCAGTTCGGGGGCGATCTTGGCGACGACACCGGCGCGCTTGACGGAGAGGGCCCGGCTCTGGACCCGCAGCCGCCTGCGGTCGAACCCCTCGGGGACGGGCGTACCGGCGACCAGGGCGGAGAGCAGGGACGTCTCGGCGAGGGCGAGACGCCGGCGGGCGGCCTCGGAGCCGGAGCCGGGGGTGGCTTCGGAATCGGGGACGGGCGCGCGTGTGCCGGCGCTGTCCGCCGTACGCGGCGCACGTGCCGTCCGGGGCGCGTACTCCCCGGCCGCCGCGTCGAGCGTCTCCCGTATGGCCGTCAGCTCCCCGGCCAGCTCCCGCTCCGGCGGGAAGTCGTCGTCGCGCTCCAGCAGCACGCCCGGCGGGTCGACCCGCCGCCGCAGCTCAGCCAGTACGTCGAGCACGGGCCGGGTGACCGGGTGGGCGTGGGTGTCGTGCCAGACGCCGTCGCGCTCGATTCCGCCCGCGACATGGACGTACGCGATCGCCTCGACCGGCAGTTCACCGAGGGCGGTGGCCGGGTCCTCGCCGCGGTTCACGTGGTTGGTGTGCAGATTGGCGACGTCGATCAGCAGCCGGACCCCGGTGCGCTCCACCAGCTCCGCGAGGAACTGGCCCTCGGTCAGCTCCTCGTCCGGCCACGCGATCAGCGCGGCGATGTTCTCCACGGCCAGTGGCACGGGCAGCGCGTCCTGGGCGATCCGTACGTTCTCGCAGAGCACGCGCAGCGCGTCCCGGGTGCGCGGCACCGGCAGCAGATGGCCGGCTTCGAGCGCGGGCGACGCGGTACGGGACCCGCCCGCCCTGACGAACGCGATGTGCTCGGTGACCAGCGGCGAGCCGAGCGCCTCGGCCCGCTCCGCGAGATCCGCCAGCCGCCGCGGGTCCGGCCGCTCCGCGCCCCCGAGCCCGAGCGAGACCCCGTGCGGGACGACGGTGACGCCGCGCTCGCGCAGCCGGACGAGCGAGTCAGGCAGATGGCCGGGGCAGAGGTTCTCCGCGACGGCCTCGACCCAGTCGATGCCGGGCAGTGCCTCCACCGCGCCGGCGATCTCGGGACGCCAGCCGATGCCGACGCCCAGCCGTGGTGTGCTCCCGTGCGATGTGCCGTTCATGGTGTCCCCCTCGCTCTCCGTGTGCAGTGGCTATGGCCCCGGCGGGCGCCGCCGAATCCCCGGCGGGGGACGTTCAGAGGTTGATTTGAGGTTCCTGGCGCGAACGGCCGATCCCCTCCCCGGACGAGACATGGGGAGGGGATCGGCCGTGGGGACGCCGTGGGACATGTCAGGAGGCGGAGGGCGCCGGTGAGGTCTCCGGGTCGGGCCTGTTGGTGTTGATCGCGGTCGGCGCGCCCGGCTGGGTGGACGGCTCGGAGGTGACCGTCACGCCGTCGGCCGGCTCGACCGGCACCGCGGCCGGGGGCAGGTTGCCGTTGGGCGGCGGCGGGCCGCTCGGGCTCTCGGTCAGATTGCCGGCGGCCTCGTTGGCGAGGGCGTCGAAGTCGACCTTGCCGGTGGCCTCCAGCATCGTGATGTGGTCGAGGACGGTGATGTTGGCGTCACTCGCCAGCTGCCGGACCAGCTCGTTCCTGGTGGTGTGCCGCACCAGCGCGATGGCCGAGAAGACCTTGCCGTGCGCGTTGCGCAGCAGCTGGGCGAACTTCCGCTCGTACTCGTCGCCCTGGGCGTCCGACAGCTCCCGCAGCCAGCCCTGCTGCTGCTCGGTCGGCTGGTTGGGCAGCTCGACCCCGAGCTTCGCCGCTACCGACACGACCCGCTTGTCCAGGTCGGTGTGGCCGACGACCAGGTGGTCACCGCACTCCTTGATGGCCTCGCTGGGGGCGCGGTCCATGGCCTGCTGTCCGGCCGGCAGCTCCCAGAGGCCGGCCAGCCGCACCTTCACGATCAGGTCGCGGTCCATCGCCGTCAGCGGCCCCCACTGGGTGGAGACGGTGGACGCCGCGATGTTCGCCTGACCCGTTCCGGATCGGTCGGCGTACGACCATACGGGGAACGCCAGCGCCGCCACTGTCGCGACCAATGCCGCGATGATGAGCGCCGAACCGTTGATGCGTCGCAATGTGCTGCCTCCCGAACCGAAATGTGTGACACCGGTGAACCAACCGCCGGCCACTCGGCCGTTCAACCTATCTGGCGGTACCGGAAGATACGCACGGGAGGTGGAGAGCGTTCAACCGCGCAGCGACGGATGGTCTCCGATCACCGTCGCGGACCCCGGGGCGATCTCCGTGAAGCCCGCGTCGCGGACCAACGGCAGCCCCGCGGAGGCGAGTTCGCGCCACCGGTCCGGGGTGGCGGTGCGGACCGCGAGCCGGAAACCGGACGCGTGCCACGCCTCGCGGTCCTTCTCCGAAAGCTCCCACCAGACGAGTTGGGCACCGTGGCCGGCCTGGGCCATGGCCTTGCCCGCCGACATGCCGAGGCCGGGGCTCAGCCACAGGACCGGCAGCGCGGGGTCGTCGGGGGCGGGCGGGGGAGCGGGGTCGGCCAGATCGGTGCCGGAGACCTGGAGCTTGGCCAGCTCCTTGGGCCAGCCGTCGAGCGGGACCGGCGGGAAGACCCGTACCTCCGCGACGGACGAGGTCTCCGTGTCCGCGCCCGTGCCCGTCACCGTGAGCCCCGGGAGCGTGGTGGCGCGCCGCCACTCGGCGCCGCGGGCCCGCCGTACCACCTTGCGGATCCGGGCGTCCTGCCAGTCGCGCATCGCGCGGGCCCACGCGCCCTCGTGCTCGCCCTCGCCCAGCGACCGTTCGTCGGAGAGCATCGTGAGCACCGCGCGGGCCGCCGTCTCCAGGGCGTCGGTACGGGTGGGCGGGGCCGCCTTCTCGATCCGTACCACCAGGGGCAGCACATACTGCGGTGCCTCGTCGCGGGTGGTCGGGCCGGCGTTGAAGGGACTGTTCTGGGGGCTGCCGGCAAGGCTGTCCTGGGTGCTCTCGTTCACCTGCCCAGTCTGCCAGCCCGGGCGCTCGGGTTCGGCCGGGCGCCGGTGATCTGGTATTACGTTGGCGATGAACTTCGAGGGAGTGGGCCGCCGTTACGGTCTCCGGGGACCGTGGGTGCTGCGCGGGGTGGATCTCGCGCTGCCCGCAGGCGGGCTGGTCCGGGTCGAGGGAGGCAACGGCAGCGGGAAGTCGACCCTGCTGCGGCTGGTCGCGGGGATCGACGCGCCGACCGAGGGGCGGGTGACCGGCCGCCCCCGTACCGCGTACGTGCCCGAGCGCTTCCCGGTCGCGCTGCCGTTCACGGCCGCCGGCTATCTGGTCCATCTCGGCCGGATCCACGGGCTGCCGAGCGCCCTGGCGGCGGCGCGCGCCGTGGAGTGGCTCGACCGGTTCGGCGCGGGCGAGCACGCCCGTACCCCGCTCTCCGAACTGTCCAAGGGCACCAGCCAGAAGGTCGCCGTCGCCCAGGCGCTGCTCGCGGAGCCCGAGCTGCTGGTCCTCGACGAGGCGTGGACCGGGCTCGACGTACCGGCCCGTACGGAGCTGGACCTGGCTGTCGTCGAACGGGTCGCCGGGGGCGGCACCGTCGTCTTCGTCGACCACGATCCGCGCCGGCTGGCGGGCGCCGCAGACGCGGTGTACGCGGTGACCGACGGCGCGCTCGTGCGCCGTACGGACGACGAGGTGCGGGCCGCGGTGGCCCGTGCCGGCGGGGCCGATGGGGACGGCGGCGGGAGCGAGGGGGCGCGGGTGCGGATCGTCGCGTCGGGGCCGTCCGGCGCCGCGCCACCGGACGGGCTGCCCGGCGGACCGGTCTGCGAGCCGGGGCCCGACGGCTCCGTACTCCTCACGGCGCCCGGCGTCCACTCCGACGCCCTGCTGCACGCGCTGCTGACGGCGCGTCCGGCGTGGCACATCAGGGAGGTCCGGGAGACCCCGCCCGCCGGGGACACCGCTCCCACCGGGGACACCGCTTCCGGCAGGGACACCGCTTCCGCCGGGGACACCGCCTCCGCCCTTTCCGGCACGACGACGGAGCGCTCCCCCCGATGACCGAGATAGCCATGATGACCGCGCTGGTGCGCTACCAGACCGCCCTGCTCGTCCGCTCGCAGCGCTGGCTGCCGCCCTTCCTGCTCTACGGGATCTTCCTGATCGTCGGGGTGCAGGTGGGCCAGCCGATCCTGGACTCGCTCGGCTACGCGGCGGCGGCGCTGCTGCCCGTCACCGTCTGGCTGGTGCGGATCTGCGTCCACCAGGAACCGGCCGCGGCCCGCGCGGTCGCCGCCGCCGCGACCGGTGCCCGCCGGGTCCATCTCTCGGCGCTGCTCACCGCCGTGGCCCTCGCGGCGGGGACGGGCCTGGCCGGCACGCTGGTCGTCACACTGATCAGCAAGCCGAGCAACGCGAGCCGCACGGTGGACGTGCCCGTCCTGTCGGCGGGGACGGCCGGGCTGCTCGCCGCCGCCGTCTGTCTGCTGATCGGCGCCGCGGCGGGCGCGCTGTGCAGCAGGCCGGTGCTGCGCGGCCGGGGCTGGTCGATCACGGCCAGTGCGCTGGTCTCGATGCTGGCCCTGGTGATCAGCGGGTCCCCGGCGAAGTCCGCGATCGTCGGGCTGGTGACCGGCTCGCGGTCGGGCGTGATCCACACCCCGCTGCTGCCGCTGGCCGCCGCCGCGCTGGTGGCGGCCGTGGCGGCGGCGGTGGCGTGCGCGCTGGTCACCGCACGGGACTGACCGGCGCCGGCCGGTCGTACGCTGGGGGCATGGACGAGAGCGACGACGAGAGCGGCGAGAGCGCGCGGGTCGCGTACGCCGAGTGCGTGCTGTGCCGGGAGCCGACCGAGCACCCGGCGACGGTCAGGGGTGCGACGCTCTGCCCGGTCTGCGAGTGGCAGGAGGCCCAGCGGACGGCGTGCTCGGGGTGAAGGGGCGCCGGGTCAGGGCTTCATCAGCTCGGAGACCTTGACGAAGCGGTATCCGCGCTTCCGCAGCTCGGGGACGATCTGGCGCACCGCCTCCTCCGTCACGGGCGCCGCGCTGCGCGTGCAGTGCATCACCACCAGGGAACCGGGCCGCACCCCGGCCAGCACCTCCCGCGCGACGGCGTCCGCGTCCGTCGCGAAGGCGTCGCCGCTGACGACGTCCCACTGCACCGCCGTGACCCCGGCCGGGGCGAGGGCGCGGCGCGCGGTGTCGTCGTAACAGCCGCCGGGGAAGCGGAAGTACGGCACGACGTTGCGCGCGCCGGCCGTCCTGAACGCCGAGAAGGCCCGCCGCACGTCGTCGGCCATCCGCTCCTTGCCGACGACCGGCAGCCCGTAGCAGTCGGCGGTGAAGGCGTAGTGGCTGTAGGAGTGGTTGGCGATCTCGAAGAGCGGGTCGTTGCCGATCGCCTTGGCCTGCGTCGGGTACTCCTCGGCCCACCGGCCGGTCATGAAGACCGTCGAGGGTACGTCGAGCCGGCGCAGCAGGGCGATCAGTGACGGATTGTCGAACCTCTCGCCCTCGGCCGCCCGGGGCCCCTGATCGGCCGTCATGTCCGCGTCGAAGGTGAGCGCGACGGTCTTCCCGGCGGTCTTCCCGCCGCGTTCGAAGACCGGGGTCAGCCCGTCGGCGCCGGGGGCCAGGGTCGGCGGCCCCTTCACCGCCGGGGAGCCGGACGCGGGGGAGGAGCTCGCTGGGGAGCTTACGGAGGCGGAGGCCGGGGCGGCGGGCGCGGAGGCGGCGGCGGACGCCGGGGCGGTCCTCCCGTCACCGCAGCCGGTGAGGGCGGCACCGAGGACGGCGACGGCGGTGCATACGCGTACATATCTGGTCACGCACGGAAAATATATGATGATCAGTGCGTAGCGTGCGCGCGGCGCTCCCTCGACCCGAAGATGACGCTTATGCGCTGATGGCCTTTATGCGCCAATGATGCTTATGCGTCTTCCAGCAGCCTCCGCCGGCACTTCTCGACATCGAAGCCCCCTGGAGGATACGCCGGGGCCAGCGCCTCCAGATGCTCCAGCAGCAGGGTGCCGATCGCCCAGTTCCGGTACCACTTGCGGTCCGCAGGGACCAGATACCAGGGCGCCGCGTCCGTGGAGCAGCGGCGCAGCGCCAGCTCGTACGCCGCCCGGTAGTCGGGCCACAGCGCGCGCTCCTCCAGGTCACCGGTGTTGAACTTCCAGTGCTTGTCGGGATTGTCGAGGCGGGCCAGCAGCCGGTCGCGCTGCTCGTCGTGCCCGAGGTGGAGGAAGACCTTCACGAGGGTGACCCCGTCGTCGGCCAGCTCCTGCTCGAAGCGGTTGATCTGCTCGTACCTGTGGCCCAGTTCCCGGTGGCCGGCCAGCTCGTGGACGCGCGCGATCAGCACGTCCTCGTAGTGCGACCGGTCGAAGATCCCGATCTCGCCGGGCTCAGGCAGCGCCCGCCGGATCCGCCAGAGGAAGGGGTGCTTGCGCTCCTCCGCCGTCGGCGTCTTGAAGGCCCTGATCCGGCAGCCGGCCGGGTTGAACAGCCCGATCACATGCTTGACCGTGCCGCCCTTGCCGCTGGTGTCCATGCCCTGGAGCACCAGCAGCACCCGCCGCCGGTCGCCCGCCGTGCTCGCCGCGTACAGCCGCTCCTGGAGCGTGGCGAGCCGCTCCGCCGACGCGGCCACCGCCGCGAGCGCCGCCGCCTTGTCGGCGGGGCCGCCGGGGGTGGCGCGGGTGTCGTACGAGGTGAGGTCGATACGGGTGTCCCGGGGGACGCGCAGCAGCTCGCGGAGGCCGGGCGACGGTTTCGGGGGCTTGGCGGTCCGCTCCGGCACCGCCGGCGTCCCGGCCGGCTTCGTCGCGTACTTCCCGTACGTACCGCTCTTCACGGCCTTACCGGTCTTCCCGGCCTCTGCGCCGCCCTTTGTCTTCTTCGCCTTCTTCGCTTTCGTGTCCGTCCTGGCCACCGCGCACCCCTTCCGGTCGCTTCCTTCGAGGGTGCGCCGGATCGGCCGGGACGGCGACCGCTGGCGGAGCCCGCCCGCGGTCCCGCCGTCCCGGCCGCGCTCAGCGCCAGGGACCGGTCACGGCGAAGGTGGTGCCCGGGGTGTAGCAGTTCACGTACATCGTGGTGCCGTCCGGCGAGAAGGTGACCCCGGCGAACTCGCCCCACTCGGGCCGCTCGGCGGTCCCCACGTTCTGGGCACCCCGTGCCACCGGGTACACCTCGCCGCGCCGTGTCACGCCGAACACGTGCTGCGCGCCGCCGCCGTCCTCGCAGACCATCAGGCCGCCGCCGGGGGCGAGGCAGATGTTGTCCGGGGACTCGCCGGGCAGATCGATGTCCGTGTCGGGGCCGAAGACGATCACCAGCGTGAGCCGGCGCCGCCCCGGCTCGTACTTCCACACCTGGCCGTAGTGGGACGCCGCCGAGCCCTGCGACCGGTGCGCGAAGCTGGAGACGAAGTAGACGCAGCCCTCGCCCCAGTAACAGCCTTCCAGCTTCTGGGCGTGGGTGATGCCCCCGGGGCCGAAGTCCTGGTAACGGATGGGCGTTTGTACGGCCAGCGGGTCGGGTACGGGGACCCACTCCACCCGGTCGAAGGCCGCGCCGGGCTCCTGGACGGTCGACAGGTCGGGCACCCCCGGTACCCGCATGGCCTCCAGCGCGCCGCCCGCCCGCAGCGAGCCCACGCCGCCGCGCGGCTTCTCCGGCAGGAAGCGGTAGAAGAGCCCGAACGGGTGGTCGAACGCGTCCTCGGTCTCGTACACGATGCCGCTGCCGGGATCGATCGCGACGGCCTCGTGCTGGAAGCGGCCCATGGCGGTCAGCGGGACGGCTCCGGTGCGGTGCGGGTCGGCGCCGTCGACCTCGAAGATGAAGCCGTGGTCCTTGGTGTATCCGTTGGTGCCGGCCCGCTCCTCGGTCTCCTCGCAGGTCAGCCAGGTGCCCCAGGGGGTCGGCCCGCCCGCGCAGTTGACGGCGGTGCCCGCGATGGCGACGTGCTCGCCGAGGACGTTGTTGCGACCGTCCAGTTCGAGCGCCGTACAGCCGCCCTTGCCCATCGGGTCGTAGGTGAGGCCCTCGACGGCCGGGACGGCGATCGGGGCGTAGTGCCGGTTCTCGTGATTGCGGACGAGATGGACCCGGCCCCGGCGCCCGGCGAAGGCGGCCATCCCGTCATGGTTGCTGGGAACGAGCCCCTCGCCGGAGCGGAGCCTGTCGCCCTCCCGGGAGAGGACCTGGTAGCGGAAGCCCCGGGGCAGGTCGAGCAGCCCGTCGGGGTCGGTGACCAGCGGT
This sequence comes from Streptomyces sp. NPDC093109, assembly GCF_040701725.1. Lineage (NCBI taxonomy): Bacteria > Bacillati > Actinomycetota > Actinomycetes > Kitasatosporales > Streptomycetaceae > Streptomyces > Streptomyces sp. NPDC093109. Next base: position 12,901 of record NZ_JBFBEZ010000031.1, on the reverse strand, counting down.
CCGTAACCGCTGTGGCCGAGCCGCCCGTCGGCGTCGGCCGAGCCGGTGAAGAGTTCGGAGACGGCTCCGGTGAAGGCGATGCCCACGGCGGTCGCACCGGTGCGGGCGAGGATCTGACGGCGTGTCGAAGTCATGAGGCAACTCCCTGCTGGCGGACAGAGACATGACCCGTAGGTATCCCACATGTCCCCGCGTCGCACCCGTCTCCGGGGGCGCGCGAACGTGTGAAACGCGGGAACCGCGTACGGGTCGTCGCTCCAGAGCCTCATGCGCCGTGTGGGGCGCCTGCAACGGGTGGTCGGCCCGGGCTGGCTGATTCCGGCGCCCGGTACCGGCCGGGCGCCGGGTGTCCCCGGGCGGTCAGGCGAGCGACGCGCTGAGCGTGATCGTCGTGCCCGCGAGCGCCTGGCTGACCGGGCAGTTCGCCTTGGCGTCCTGGGCCGCCTTCTCGAAGCCGGCCGCGTCGAGGCCCGGCACCTCGCCCTCCACCGTCAGATGGATCCCCGTGATGCCCGTGCCCGGCTGGAAGGTGACCTCGGCCCGGGTGGTCAGCCGGACCGGCGGGGTGCCGCCGGTGGCCAGGCCGTTCGAGAGCGCCATCGAGAAGCAGCTGGAGTGCGCGGCGGCGATCAGCTCCTCCGGGCTGGTCTTCCCGTTCGCCTTGTCGGCGCGGGAGGGCCAGGAGACCGCCTGGTCGGGGATGCCGGAGGAGTCGAAGGTGACGGTCCCGGTGCCCTTGAGGAGGTCGCCCTCCCAGACGGTGTGTGCCTGACGCGTGGTGGCCATGGTGGAACCCTTCCGCTCGCTGCTGGATGCCCGCCGCCGGATGTCCGGCCCTCCGGCGAACCTACTGGCTCTCCGGCGAACCTACTGCCCGACCAGTCCCTTCGCGTCCCGTGCGAGCGCCGTCAGCCGGGAGATGGCCCGGAAGTACTTCTTCCGGTAGCCGCCGTTCAGCATCTCCTCGCTGAACAGCCGGTCGAACGGGAGACCGGAGGCCAGTACGGGCACCTCCCGGTCGTAGAGCCGGTCCGCGAGCACGACGAGCCGCAGCGCCGTCGACTGGTCGGGCACCGCCGTGACATCCGTGAGGCAGACGGCCCGCACCCCGTCCGTCAGCGCGCCGTACCGGCTCGGGTGGACCGACGCCAGATGGCCGAGGAGCCCGGGGAAGTCGTCGAGGCTGGCACCCTCGGTGGCGTACGCGGCCTTCGTCACCTGCTCGTCGGAGTACGGCGCCGGCGCCTCGGGCAGCCCCCGGTGCCGGTAGTCCTCGCCGTCGATGCGCAGCGGGCGGAAGCGCGCCGAGAGTCCCTGGATCTCGCGCAGGAAGTCGGCGGCGGCGAACCGGCCCTCGCCGAGCTTGCCCGGCAGGGTGTTCGAGGTGGCGGCCAGCGCCACGCCCTTGTCGACGAGCCTGCTGAGCAGGCTGGAGACCAGGACGGTGTCGCCCGGATCGTCCAGTTCGAATTCGTCGATGCAGAGCAGCCGGTGGCCGCCGAGCGTCTCCACGGTCTGCTGGAAGCCCAGCGCGCCGACCAGGTTCGTCAGCTCCACAAAGGTGCCGAAAGCTTTCTTCTCCGGCGCGGCCGGAGTCGCGTGCCAGAGGGACGCCAGCAGGTGCGTCTTGCCGACGCCGTATCCGCCGTCCAGGTAGACCCCGCGCGGCCCGGTCGGCGGCTGCGGCTTCCGGGTGAACCAGCGCCGTTTTCCGCCGGGCCCCGACCCGTCCGCGAGGTGCGCGCCGCCGAGCCCCGCCGCGAAGTCGCTCAGCACGGTCACGGCCCCGGACTGGCTGGGCTGGTTCGGGTCGGGTACGTACGTGTCGAACCGTACGGAATCGAAGCGCGGCGGCGGCACCATCTCGGCCACCAGCCGCTCGGCGGGTACGCGTGGCTCACGTGCGCACAGGGAGAGCGGGGCCGCTGCGGTTATCGGTGAGCTGCCGGAGGCGGCGGGGAAGGACGACACAGTTAATAACTCTATGCGCCGTGCCAGACTGCTTCGCATGCGCCGCCTGTTCCCTGTGACCGATCAGACACCCTCCGACGCCGACGCCTCCGGTGACCGCGAATGGACGTTCGACGAACTGGCCGACGCATACGCCTATCCGGTCGACAGTCCGACCGGTTGTCCGACCGACTGTCCGGCCGGCGAGGAGCGGCGGGCCGGGGTGTGGCTGCGCGCCAACATGGTCTCCACGCTGGACGGCGCGGCGGCGCACGACGGCCGCTCCCAGCTTCTCTCCTCGGCCGCCGACATGCGGGTCTTCGGCACGCTGCGCGCGCTCGCCGATGCTGTGGTGGTGGGCGCGGAAACGGTTCGGCTGGAGGGCTACCGGCCGGCCCGAGCCCGGGACGCCTTCGCCGCGCGCCGGGCGGCGGCCGGCCAGGGTCCCGCGCCGGTGATCGCCGTGGTCAGCGCGGGCCTCGGCCTCGACTTCACCGCCCCGCTGTTCACCGAGCCGCTCGTCCCCACGCTCGTACTGACCGGCGACGCCGCGCCCGCCGAGCGGATCCGCGCGGCCCGGGAGGCGGGCGCGGAGGTGCTGATCGCCGGGGACGGGCCCGGGGTTGATCCCGTACGCGCCCTGCACGCCCTGGCCGAGCGGGGGCTCGTCCGGCTGCTCACCGAGGGCGGGCCCCGGCTGCTGGGCCAGTTCGTGGCCGCCGGAGTGCTGGACGAGCTCTGTCTGACCGTCTCTCCGGCCCTCACGGCCGGCGCCGCGCAGCGCATCGCGGGCGGTCCCGGCCCCGCCGTCCCCGAGCGGTTCGCCCTGGCGTCGCTCCTGGAGCAGGACGGATTCCTCTTCACCCGCTATCGCCGGGCCCCCGGCACCCGCCGCGCCGACCACGCCGACAGCGTCTGACAATCGGCGGAATTCACCGTTCCGGTTAGCCTCCGGTGGGCAGACTTACGTCGAGAGACCCCGTGCGGGCACGGGGAAGGATGGTTTCCGCAGTTGGCCGCACGGCCCTGCGAGAGGAAAGGCGCCAGTCGTGTTCACAAGCGTATTGATGATCGAGAAGCCGCTGTCACCGGAGGACGTCGAGTTCGTCACCACCCTCCATGGCGACGAGCCGGTCTCCTTCGTCGTCCTCATGCAGCCCCGCGGAGACCAGGCCGATCTGCTGCTGCGCGCCATCGACGACGTAGCGCTCGGCGAGCTGCGGGACGCGGCCAGGGAGGGCGACGAACCGGAGGGCGGCCAGGCCAGACAGCCCGCCGAACTCGCCCTCGCGCACTCCCTGGCGGAGCTGCGCGAGCAGGGATCGCAGGCCGTCGGCCAGGTGGTGGAGGAACACCCGCTCGACCGGCTCAAGGAGGTCGTGGCCGAGTCGTCGGCCGACGAGGTCATCGTGCTCACCGAGCCGCACTACGTGGAGGAGTTCTTCCACCGCGACTGGGCCTCGCGGGCGCGCCACAAGGTCGGCGTACCGGTGCTCAAACTCTTCGCGCACAGCGAATAGGCTGGGGCGACGCGTAACACCTGACGCGCGTCCGCTCGCACCCTGGGAGAGACACGAATGGCATCCGGTACCGGTATCCCCGTCGCCATGGAACGGCCGCACTTCATCGGCATCGGCGGCGCCGGCATGTCGGGTATCGCCAAGATCCTCGCCCAGCGCGGCGCGAAGGTCGCGGGCAGCGACGCCAAGGAGTCGGAGACCGCCGAGGCGCTCAGGGCGCTGGGGGCCACCGTGCACATCGGCCACGCCGCCGGGCACCTCGCCGACGACGCGTCCTGCGTGGTCGTCTCCAGCGCCATCCGCGCCGACAACCCGGAGCTGGCCCGCGCCGCCGAGCTGTCCGTGCCCGTGGTGCACCGCTCCGACGCGCTGGCCTCGCTGATGGGCGGCGCGCGCGCGATCGCCGTCGCCGGCACCCACGGCAAGACGACCACCACCTCCATGCTGGCCGTCGCGCTCACCGAGCTGAACCTCGACCCCTCGTACGCGATCGGCGGCGACCTCGCCGGCCCCGGTACGAACGCGCGCCACGGCGCCGGGGAGATCTTCGTCGCGGAGGCGGACGAGAGCGACCGCAGCTTCCAGAAGTACGACCCCGAGGTCGCGATCGTCCTCAACGTCGAGCTGGACCACCACGCGAACTACGCCTCGATGGACGAAATCCACGAGTCCTTCGACGCCTTCACCGGCAAGATCGTCCCCGGCGGCACCCTGGTCGTCTGCGCCGACCAGCCGGGCGCCGTCGAGCTGACCGCGCGCGTCTCGGGCCGCGCGGACCTCAACGTCGTCACGTACGGCGAGAGCGAGGGCGCGGACGTCCGCGTTCACAAGATCACCGCGCGCGGTCTGACCAGCGAGGTCACGGTCGTCCTCGACGGCCGCTTCCTCACCTTCACCGTCTCCGTGCCCGGCCGGCACTACGCGCTCAACGCCGTCGCCGCGCTCGCCGCCGGGGTCGCCCTCGGCATCCCGGCGCACAACCTGGCCTCGGCGCTCGGCAAGTACACCGGCGTCAAGCGCCGCCTCCAGCTCAAGGGCGAGGCCGCGGGCGTCCAGGTCATCGACTCGTACGCGCACCACCCCACCGAGATGGCCGCCGACCTGGAGGCGATGCGGGCCGCGGCCCCGGCGGACTCCCGGCTGCTGGTGGTCTTCCAGCCGCACCTGTTCTCCCGTACGCAGGAGCTGGCCACCGAGATGGGCCGGGCGCTCGCCCTCGCCGACGCCTCCGTGGTCCTGGACATCTACCCGGCCCGCGAGGACCCGATCCCGGGGGTCACGAGCGCGCTGATCACCGACGCGGCCGAGGCCGCGGGCGCCACGGTCACGGCCGTCCACGACAAGAACGCCGTCCCGGACGCCGTCGCGGGAATGGCGAAGCCCGGCGATCTCGTTCTCACCATGGGCGCGGGCGATGTCACGGACCTCGGTCCGCGCATCCTGGCGCGCCTGGCCGACTGAGACCGGTCGGTCCGAGCGCGGCCGACCGGGCCGGGCGGACTGCAGGGAGAGAGCGAAATGCCGTACGAGATCGACAAGCCGGACGAGCAGTGGCGCGAGGAGCTGACGCCCGCGGAGTACAAGGTGCTCCGCGAGGCCGGCACCGAGCCCGCCTTCGTCGGCGAGTACACGGACACGAAGACGACCGGCGTCTACTCCTGCCGGGCGTGCGGTGCCGACCTCTTCCGCTCCGACACCAAGTTCGAGTCGCACTGCGGCTGGCCGTCCTTCTACGACCCGAAGGACACGGACGCGGTCGAGCTGATCGACGACACCTCCCACGGCATGCGCCGCACGGAGGTGCGCTGCGCCCGCTGCGGCTCGCATCTGGGCCATGTCTTCGAGGGCGAGGGCTACGCGACCCCCACCGACCAGCGGTACTGCATCAACAGCATCTCGCTGCGGCTGGCCCCGGACGAGGGCTGACGCCGGTACGTGAGGGGCGGGCGGACCTCCGGCCGGAGGCCCGCCCGCCCGTCGGTTCAGGGCCGGTCGTCGCCCTCGCCGGGGCGGCGGCCCCCGCCCCCGCCCCCGAGCCGCCGGCCGAGCCCGAGCCGCCCGAGCGCGCCGGGCCGGCTCCACGTACGGAACTCCGCGACCCTGGCGTCGCCCGTGCCCCGCTCGCGCAGACACCGCGCGACGGCCTCGGCGTCCGCGGCCGGCAGCGCCCGCACCACGGGCCGCAGCACCTTGTCGAGCAGGGCCGTACGCGTCTCGTCCCAGGCCCGGTTCGCGCCCGGGAGCGCGGACCACGCCGTGAAGCAGTCCGCCGCGTACGCGGGCGTGGTGCGCAGCCGCTCCCGTACCCGCTCCTCGCGGGCGGCGCGGTCGTACGCGGCGAGCAGTTCGGCGTCGCCGGAGTGGACCAGGGCGTACAGCTCGCCCTCCGGCCGTGCCTCGGAGAGCAGTTGGCGGGCGAGGATCGCGAACACCGTGTTCAGCACGCCCGGTTGGACGGGCTCGGCGCGGGCCCGCAGCGACAGCGTCCGCGCGGTCCAGTCGGCGGTGGGCGGTCCTTCCGCGAGTTCCCCGGCGAACGCGAGGAGTTGGAGGGTACGGCGCTCCGCGGGATCCACCTCCCGCGGGAAGGAGCGCAGCAGGTCCTGGGCGAGGCCGGGGGCGTGAGCGGGCTCCGCCGTGTCGAGGGCGGCCCGTACGAGGACGGTCCAGGTGCCCGCCGCGCGGTGCGCGTCCGAGCCGGTCGCGGCGAGCAACTGCCGTGCCTCGTCGGCGGTCGGGACGGACTCGGGCCACACCAGCCGGACGGCGGTCCGCAGGACGAGCGGATCGGCGAACGGCGAGACGCCCGCGGCGCGCAGCAGTGCGCCGAGGGCGGCGACGCGATCGCGGCCGTCCGGGCCGTCCCCGTCCCCTGAGGGGGGCAGCTGCCGCGCGCACATCCGCAGCTGCGGCAGGCTCTGAACTCCCTCCAGCGGAAGGGGCATCCGGCCGAGCAGCGCGACGGCGGCCGGGGGATCGGCGGCGGCGAGCGTGTCGAGCGCGCCGAGCAGCGCGGCGCGCAGATCGAAGTGCTCCTCCAGCGCGGTCCGTACGGCGGGGGTGCGGGCGGCCTCGGGGTCGGTGAGCAGCGCGCGGGCCAGCCGGTGCGCGAGACCGGGGAGCAGATCGGCGCAGTCCACGCCCAACGGCTCGGCGACACAGAGCAGTTCGACCGCGCGGGAGATGCCGGGAGTGCCGTCCGCCGGGCCGCCGGTCGCGTTATCCGCCGGATAGTGCGCCGGATCGCCCGCCGGGTCGCCCGCGATACCGGCCCGTAGCTCGGTGCCCAGCTCGGCGGCGAGGCGCCGCCGGAGACCGTCGTCGAACAACGCGGCACGCAGGACGGCCGGTTCGGCCCCGGCGCCGCCCGGCGACCGTACCGCCTCCGTCACCACGAGCGCCCCGAGCGGCGCGGTCGTGGCGGCCGGAGCGCGGCCGTCGAGCGCGGTGAACAGCCCGGTCAGGGCGGCGAGTTCGGCGGGGGTACGGTCCTCGGCGGGTGCGCAGAGGGCCTCGACGAGCCGGTGCGGCACCGGCGCGGTCAGTGCGGTCGCGTGATCGCGTGCCCACAGCGCCGCTTCCGTGCGCCCGTCCGTCGGCAGTGCGATCCCCGCGCACAGCGCGACCACGGCGAGCGGCCCCGGCGCGAACCGGCCGCCCGGCAGGGTGTCCGCCTCGGCGAACACCTCGGGAGCGCCGCCCCGCCAGATCCGCGCGGCGGTCTCGGCCCAGACACCGTACGGCTCGCGCGCCGCCCCGCTCACCGAGGCCGTCCCGGTCGCCCGAGGGCCGGCGCAGTCGATGACCCGGTAGCGCGGATCCCGCCGGTCCAGCTCCCGCGCGTCGTCCGGCAGCACACCGATGATCTGCTGCGGGGCGAGGTGCGGCCGACGGGTGTGCGTGGTGAAGGTCAGCCGGTGGGCGCTCTCGGCCGGCAGTACGGCGGCGGCCAGCGCGATCCACCGCGCCACCTCCGTACCGCCGCTCTCGACGAGCACGATCCGCGGCGCCGTCCCGTGCTCGCTCGACTCGCGCACCGCGGCGAGGAACTCCGCGAGCCACGGCGCGCGGGCGGCGGCGAACGGCACGAGCGCGCGCCGGTCGACGCTCCCCGTCCCCGGCAGCCCCTCCAGCGGCGCGGGGACCGGGCCCTCGGGCAGGCCGGCCGCCCACCCCGGGGAGTCCCAGGCGCTGATGGGCAGCGCCCCGCCGGGCAGGGCGGCGCCCGCGGGCAGCCGTACGGCATGGGCGTGGAAGTCGCCCCCGCGCGCCTCGCGGCCCGGCTGCCCGCCGCGCCGCCCGGAGCCCGCGTACACCGTCCTGGCGAGCAGCCGGCCGCCGTCGGAGAGCGCGCTGAGGCTCAACGCCTTGGCGAACGCGTCGGGCCGGTGCTCGCGCGGCGGCTCGTACCCGAAGATCCGCCCGACCTCGTCGAGCGGTGGCTCGGGGGTGCCGGGAGTGATCGCCGCCAGTCGCAGACCGGCCCCGTCAGGACCCGGTGGGACCGAGGTGTAGTGCAACTGCGCCAGGCTCATGCGCCGGCTCCCTTGACGCTCGTCATCTCGCCGATCACCGAACCACCAGGCGTACGGGGACGGTTCGGGGCGACCGTACCGGCGCGACGCGGCCCCGCACCACTCGGCCGGGGCCGAGCCGCCCGCCGGCCGCGTCAGCCGTGGGCGGGCCGGAGCAGATCCCAGCGGTTGCCGTAGAGGTCCTCGAAGACGGCGACCGTGCCGTACGGCTCGTGGCGGGGCTCCTCCAGGAACCGCACGCCGGCGGCGCGCATCCGGGCGTGGTCGCGGGCGAAGTCGTCGGTGTGCAGGAAGAAACCGACCCGGCCGCCCGCCTGCGCGCCGACGCTGGCGCGCTGGGCGTCGTCCTTGGCGCGGGCGAGGAGGAGCCCGGTGGGGGCGGGGGAGGTGGGCGCGGGCGCGGTGGGCGCGGCGGGGCGCGGGCGGACCACGACCCAGCGCGAGCCGTCGCCCCGGTCGGTGTCCTCGGCCAGCTCGAATCCGAGCGCGTCCGTGTAGAAGGCGATGGCCTCGTCGTAGTCGTTCACGACGAGGGTGATCAGGGCGAGAGATGACATGGCGGACAAGTTATACGTATGACTGCCGGGTGGCAAGAATGGAAGAATGCCCCCATGGACGCAGAGCTGGAGCTGGCGCGGAAGCCGGACGTACCGCGGATCGACGAGCTGACCGAGCGGGCCCGCCGGCTCGTCGTCCCCGGCCGGCGGCGGGTGCTCGGCATCGTTGGGGCGCCGGGCGCGGGCAAGTCCACCCTCGCCGAGCGGCTCGTCGAGGGCCTCGGCGGGCTCGCCGTACTCGTCCCCATGGACGGCTTCCACCTGGCCCGGGCCGAGCTGGTCAGGATCGGCCGCGCGGGCCGCAAGGGCGCCCCCGACACCTTCGACGCGGCGGGGTACGCGGCGCTGCTCGCCCGGCTGCGCGGTGCGCACGCGGACGGCGGCGGTGGCGGTGGAGCGCCGGGCGGTGTCGTGTACGCGCCCGCCTTCGACCGCTCGCTGGAGGAGCCGGTGGCGGGCAGCATTGCCGTGGATCCCGGCGTCCCCCTCGTCATCACGGAGGGCAACTACCTGCTGCACGACGACGCCGCCTGGGCCCCCGTCCGCGCGCTGCTGGACGAGGTCTGGTTCCTGGAGATCGACCCGGCGGTACGGGTGCGCCGGCTGGTGGACCGCCATGTCCGCTTCGGCAAGGACCGGCCCTTCGCCGAACGCTGGGTCGCGGAGTCCGACGAGGTCAACGCCCTGCTGGTGGAGCGGGGCCGGGAGCGCGCCGACCTGATTGTCGGTGGTGGCGACTAGCATCGAAGACGGACGGCTGCCGCCGTCCGTCCGGGACCGGCATGGGTGGAGGCGGAAGGCGTGGGGTTGTTCCGACGGGGGCCGAAGCGTGACAGCCGTGACACGCCCCGGGATCCCGCGTTCTCGTTCTTCTCGGTCGACGAGGCCGCGCTCTTCCGGGGCCAGGTCCGGGAGGCGTTCGCGGAACAGGGCCTGGAGGTCACGCTCTACGCCGACATGGTGACCGACAGCGCCGGCCGCCAGTTCGGCCTTGGCAATCTCGCGGCGGTCTGCCACAACGACGATCGCGGCCCCCGCGTCTGGGGCGACCTCGCCCGCCGGCACGCCGGGATGGTGCTGCGTACGATGGACGGCCCGTCCGCGCTGGAGACGCTGCCGCCCGAGCGGATCCGCGCCCAGCTCTACCCCCGGGTGATCAGCGAGGACAGCCTCGACCCGCAGGCGTTCGGCTACGCGCGCTCGGTCGCCCCCGGGCTGTACGAGGTGCTCGCCCTCGACCTTCCCGAGAGCGTCATGATGCTCACGGACGAGGCGCTGGAGCCCCTCGGCGAGATCCGACAGCTGCGGGACCGCGCGCTGAACAACCTCCGGGGGCTGCCCGTGGAGGGCCGCGAGACCGTCAAGGAGGCCGGCGGCACCCGCTTCGAGGTGATCGTCGGAGACTCCTTCTACACGGCGAGCCGGGTGCTGGCCCTGGAGTCGGTCGTGCGGCATGTGACGGGCGAGTGGATCCCGCCGGACGGCGCGCTGGTCGCGATGCCGTTCCGGCACCAGCTCGCCTTCCATGTCATCCGGGACGCCTCGGTCGTACCGTCGCTCAACTCGATGGCCGCCTTCGCCGCGTCCGGCTTCGAGGACACGCCCGGCGCGATCAGCCCGTACGTCTACTGGTGGCGCGGCGGCACGCTCACGCAGCTCAGCGCCAAGGAGGGCGACGGGCTGCGGATCACCGTCGGTGAGGACTTCCACGAGCTGCTGGAGCGGCTGACCGCGCGGGACCCCCGCGACCCCCGCGACGGTACGGGGCCGGTGTAACGGCGGCTTTACCACAGGTCAGGCACGCACCGCCGGTGATGGCCAGGAGCGGGCGTCCCGGTGTGATGATGGGCGCTCCTTCTCCCGTGCCGAAGGGGTGCCATGCCGTCGGGACCGCTCAGAGTCGACGCCGCCACCACACTCGTCCTGCATGACGCCCACTACAAGATCTCGAACTACTTCGCTCCTCAACCGGGCGGTCAGCACTACGAGTTGTACGACTTCATTCGCGCGACGATGAGGAAGCTGGCTCCCTTCGACGCCTTCTACATCGGTCTGCTGGACGGCAGTGACCGGGTGCGCTTCGCCTATGGGTGGGACTCGGGCAAGTTCGATTCCCCTGTCACCCACACGGTGGGCCCGGACAGCCCGTCCGCCTGGATCGTCAAGCACCGGACCACTTACCGCTTCGCTTACGACAACGGCGCGATGCTGCGGACCGGCATCTCCTTCGGCGATGTCCTCAGGGAATCGGCCGACGTGGTGACTGTCCCCCTCTTCCGGTCCGAAGGCGCCGACCGGGGGCCGGTCTTCGGGATGCTGTCCATGCACAGCTACACCTCGAACGCGTTCAACGACAACGCCGTGCGCGCCTTCGAGTGGCTGGCGGACCGGGTGGCGCGCGCCCTGACCCGGAAGACCGAGGACGACGAGGCCCTGCGGTTACTGCCCGGCGGGGAGGACGCGGCGCCGCCGACCCTGACCTCCAGCCATGTCGCCGAGTATCTGACCGCGCGGATCGCCGGAATCCAGGAGCTCGCGGAGAAGGCCATGACCGAACGCGGCATCGAACGCGGCACGGAACGTGGCACGACGGCACACGACAACACGCGCCGGGACACCGTCGACAGCTGTCTCGAACGGATCGTCGCGGAGTGCGAGCGGACACGGTCCGAAGTCGTCGAAATGGGGCTGCACACCGACCGCGGTCCCGAAGAGCGCTTCCGCAAGCTCACCGAGGCCGAGGAGCGGGTGGTCCTCGCGCTGGTGAACGGGCTGAGCGACCAGCGGATCGCCGCGGAGCTCGGCAGCAGCATCGACACCGTCAAGACCCATATGCGCAGAATCCGCCAGAAGTACGGGATGAGCTCCCGCGCCCAGATCGCCGACGACGTCAGACGCTACCTGGCGCGCTGAACACCCCCGCCGCGCCCGCGCGCCCGCGCACCCGACGTCACCCGAAGGGTGAGGCCGAGGGCGTCCCCACCCGCACTTCGGGCGATGGTGCGCGCCCGCACGGCGGTGCAGGGTGAGGTACGAGGGCCGCATGTCGTACGGCCGGCCCCCGGAGAGAGCGAGAAGGTGCGATGAGCGAAGAGATGGTGCCGTTCAGTGGTTCCCGGAGCGGGCTGCTCGCCAGCCTGCCCCAGGTACTTCCGGCGGCGCTGCCGCACGGAGCTCTGGTGGCCGCGATCGCGGAGCTGGCCAGGACCACGCTCAGGGTGGCGTCGGCGGCGCGGTACGCCGTGGTCCAGATCCGGAACGAGAGCGACGTCGCGATCCAACTGCTGGACGAGAAGCGGCGGGTGATGCGGGAGGACGTCATTCCGGTCCTGGCCATCGCGGCGGCGCACCAGGCAGGACGGCAGGTGCTGATGTCCGGCGGGCTGGACGCCGACCTCAGGGCGGACGCGCTGGCCGACCTGGACAGGAAGCGGCAGAGGAGGCGCAACCGGCTGTGAGCGCGCTGCAGCCGAGGAACGACAACTCCCTCGCTCCGACAGGAGGGTTCAGGGAGACGCTCGGCTACCGCGCCGAATACGTCCGTGTCTGGTGTGCGGATGTCCTCCCGGTGCTCGTCGAGTACCGGGCCCGGCAACTGGGACGGGATCTGCGGGCCGAGTGGCGAGCGGCGGTCGCGGAGATGGAATGGAGGATCGGGACATGGCTCGACCGGAATGGTTGGTGACGAACGTCCCCAGGATCGGACGCTGGCTCGGTTTCCGGGAGGCCGAGGAGCCGGGGCCGCTCTCCGGGACCGACACCTTCCCGGGCCCCGTGGGGGTGGGCCCGGTCGGGGAAGGTCCCGCTGGGGAGGGGCCGGGGAAGGGGGATCCGGCGAGGATGCCGGGTCCCCCGCTTTCCCCGCTTCTCCCGGAGAAGTCGGGGCGGCGCGGGAAGCGGAGGAAGTCGCGGAAGCCGGGGACGCCGGAGGAGCCGGCACCGATCGTGGACGGGCGCCAGGTCACGCCGCCGGGCAGGCGGCCGGCCTCCCCCGACGCCGTCCGCGCGGACGCCGTCTACCTGGCGACACTCCGCTCCCTGGCCGCGCTGGACTCCGACCTGGCCCGCGACGCCGCCGCCGACCTGGGCAGCGCCTACCGAAGGCGATACGGCCCGCTCCCGTATCCCGCCCCTTCCTCCGCGCCTGCCCCCGACCCCGCTCCCGCCCCTGACGGGCCGCCACCGCCGTCCGGTATCGGGCCGCCGACGCCGCCTCCGGAGGGCGGGGACACGGTCGAGCGGGCCTAGGGCCTGTGTGGGGTTGTGATCTGGGCTCGCGGGGCGTGGCACGCACGCTCGCGGCGTTGCCGAAATGCCCTAGTAGCTCCGCTACGAGGGC